>NZ_JBJQJP010000015.1:0-127272 GCF_046487365.1 Escherichia sp. WS1451 | reverse complement strand
CGGCTTAGCCAGTACCTGACCACGTTCGATTTCTTCACGTTTGATACCACGCAGCAGAACACCTACGTTCTCACCAGCACGGCCTTCGTCCAGCAGTTTGCGGAACATTTCGACGCCAGTACAGGTAGACTTCTGAGTCTCTTTGATACCAACGATTTCAACTTCTTCACCAACTTTGATGATACCGCGTTCTACACGACCGGTAACAACGGTACCACGACCGGAGATGGAGAATACGTCTTCGATCGGCAGCAGGAACGGCTTGTCAATCGCACGCTCTGGTTCCGGAATGTAAGAATCCAGGAAGCCAGCCAGTTCCAGGATTTTCGCTTCCCACTCTGCGTCGCCTTCCAGCGCTTTCAGAGCAGAACCACGAACGATCGGAGTGTCGTCGCCCGGGAAATCGTACTGAGACAGAAGTTCACGAACTTCCATTTCAACCAGTTCCAGCAGCTCTTCGTCATCAACCATGTCGCATTTGTTCAGGAACACGATGATGTACGGAACGCCTACCTGACGACCCAGCAGGATGTGCTCACGAGTCTGCGGCATCGGGCCGTCAGTCGCAGCAACTACCAGGATCGCGCCGTCCATCTGAGCAGCACCGGTGATCATGTTTTTAACATAGTCGGCGTGCCCCGGGCAGTCTACGTGTGCGTAGTGACGGGTCGGGGTGTCATATTCAACGTGAGAAGTGTTGATGGTGATACCACGAGCTTTTTCTTCCGGCGCGTTATCGATCTGGTCGAATGCACGAGCAGCACCGCCGTAGGTTTTAGCCAGTACGGTGGTGATTGCAGCGGTCAGCGTTGTTTTACCGTGGTCAACGTGGCCGATAGTACCAACGTTAACGTGCGGTTTTGTACGTTCAAATTTTTCTTTAGACACGGCTATATTCCTTACTATAGTGCTCTCCCCTTCAGGAGAGAGCACGGGACTTTGGTATTAACCCTTAGGCTTATTTACCACGGGCTTCAATTACGGCCTGAGCAACGTTACTCGGCGCTTCATCATACTTCAGGAATTCCATGGTGTATGATGCGCGACCTTTGGTCAGAGAACGCAGCTGAGTTGCATATCCGAACATTTCAGACAGCGGTACTTCAGCGTGGATCTTAACGCCAGTAACTTCAGATTCCTGACCTTTGAGCATACCACGACGACGGCTCAAGTCACCGATAACGTCACCGGTGTTCTCTTCCGGAGTTTCTACTTCAACCTTCATGATCGGCTCAAGCAGAACTGGTTTCGCTTTCTTAAAGCCTTCTTTAAAGGCGATAGAAGCAGCCAGTTTAAACGCCAGTTCAGAGGAGTCAACGTCATGGTAAGAACCGAAGTGCAGACGAATACCCATGTCTACTACCGGGTAGCCTGCCAGCGGACCTGCTTTCAGCTGTTCCTGGATACCTTTATCAACGGCCGGGATGTATTCGCCAGGGATTACACCACCTTTAATGTCGTTGATGAACTCGTAGCCTTTCGGGTTTGAACCCGGCTCCAGCGGGTACATGTCGATAACAACATGACCATACTGACCACGACCACCAGACTGTTTCGCGTGTTTACCTTCAACATCGGTAACTTTCTGGCGGATAGTTTCACGGTAAGCAACCTGCGGTTTACCTACGTTCGCTTCAACGTTGAATTCACGCTTCATACGGTCAACGATGATGTCGAGGTGCAGTTCGCCCATACCCGCGATGATGGTCTGGTTAGATTCTTCGTCAGTCCATACACGGAAAGACGGGTCTTCTTTAGCCAGACGGCCCAGAGCCAGACCCATTTTTTCCTGGTCAGCTTTGGTTTTCGGTTCAACTGCGATGGAGATTACCGGCTCAGGGAATTCCATACGTTCCAGAATGATCGGCGCATCCGGGTCACACAGGGTGTCACCAGTGGTTACGTCTTTCAGACCGATTGCAGCAGCGATGTCGCCCGCGCGAACTTCTTTGATCTCTTCACGTTTGTTAGCGTGCATCTGAACGATACGACCGAAACGCTCACGTGCAGCTTTCACGGAGTTCAGTACGGTATCACCAGAGTTAACCACACCGGAGTAAACACGGAAGAAGGTCAGGTTACCAACAAACGGGTCAGTAGCGATTTTGAACGCCAGTGCAGAGAACGGCTCGTCATCACTTGCGTGACGTTCAGCCGGAGTATCTTTACCGTCGTCCAGGATACCGTTGATCGCAGGTACGTCAACCGGGGATGGCAGGTAATCAATTACCGCATCCAGCATCGCCTGAACACCTTTGTTCTTGAACGCAGAACCACAGGTTACCAGGATGATTTCGTTGTTCAGAACGCGCTGACGCAGAGCACCTTTGATTTCTGCTTCAGTCAGTTCTTCACCACCCAGGTATTTTTCCATCAGCTCTTCAGAAGCTTCAGCTGCGGATTCGATCAGGTTCTGGTGCCATTCGTTAGCCAGTTCAACCATGTCTGCCGGGATATCTTCGTATTCGAAGGTTACGCCCTGGTCAGCGTCGTTCCAGTTGATAGCTTTCATTTTCACCAGGTCAACAACACCGGTGAAATGTTCTTCAGCACCAATCGCCAGCTGCAGCGGAACCGGGTTCGCGCCCAGACGGGTTTTGATCTGGTTAACAACTTTCAGGAAGTTCGCACCCATGCGGTCCATTTTGTTAACGAACGCAATGCGCGGAACTTTATATTTGTTTGCCTGACGCCATACGGTTTCAGACTGCGGCTGAACACCACCAACTGCGCAGTAAACCATTACCGCACCATCGAGAACACGCATGGAACGTTCTACTTCGATTGTGAAGTCAACGTGCCCCGGGGTGTCGATGATGTTGATGCGATGCGGCTCATACTGCTTAGCCATACCAGACCAGAATGCAGTAGTCGCAGCGGAAGTGATGGTAATACCACGTTCCTGCTCCTGCTCCATCCAGTCCATGGTTGCAGCGCCGTCATGAACTTCACCGATTTTATGGTTTACACCGGTGTAGAACAGAATACGTTCGGTAGTAGTGGTTTTACCGGCGTCGATGTGCGCACTGATACCGATGTTACGGTAGCGTGCGATGGGTGTTGTACGAGCCATTTGTTTCCTCGTTTATCTTTTAGGCGTTCAATTTAAGTAGCCCAAAGCGGGCTGCTTACTGGAAGCGCCCGCCTGGTGACTAAAACTCCGAAGGGATTACCAACGGTAGTGTGCGAACGCCTTGTTGGCTTCGGCCATACGGTGAACGTCTTCACGTTTCTTAACTGCAGTACCTTTGTTTTCTGCAGCATCAGAAAGTTCGTTCGCCAGGCGCAGAGCCATGGATTTATCACCGCGTTTACGAGCAGCTTCAACGATCCAACGCATTGCCAGAGCATTACGACGAACCGGACGGACTTCAACTGGTACCTGATAAGTAGAACCACCAACGCGGCGAGACTTAACTTCTACAGTCGGGCGCACGTTTTCGAGAGCTACTTCGAATGCTTCCAGTTCAGATTTACCAGAGCGCTGAGCCAGGGTCTCCAGCGCGCTGTATACGATAGATTCAGCAGTAGATTTTTTACCATCTACCATCAGGATATTTACAAATTTAGCCAGCAGTTCTGATCCGAACTTCGGATCCGGCAGAATTTTACGCTGACCAATGACGCGACGACGTGGCATGGAAATACTCCGTTGTTAATTCAGGATTGTCCAAAACTCTACGAGTTTAGTTTGACATTTAAGTTAAAACGTTTGGCCTTACTTAACGGAGAACCATTAAGCCTTAGGACGCTTCACGCCATACTTGGAACGAGCCTGCTTACGGTCTTTAACGCCGGAGCAGTCAAGCGCACCACGTACGGTGTGGTAACGAACACCCGGGAGGTCTTTAACACGACCGCCACGGATCAGGATCACGGAGTGCTCCTGCAGGTTGTGACCTTCACCACCGATGTAGGAAGTCACTTCGAAACCGTTAGTCAGACGAACACGGCATACTTTACGCAGCGCGGAGTTCGGTTTTTTAGGAGTGGTAGTATATACACGAGTACATACGCCACGTTTTTGCGGGCATGCTTCCAGCGCAGGCACGTTGCTTTTCGCAACTTTGCGAGCACGTGGTTTGCGTACCAGCTGGTTAACTGTTGCCATTAAATAGCTCCTGGTTTTAGCTTTTGCTTCGTAAACACGTAATAAAACGTCCTCACACAATATGAGGACGCCGAATTTTAGGGCGATGCCGAAAAGGTGTCAAGAAATATACAACGATCCCGCCATCACCAGGCCATCTGGCTGGAGTGCTTAACCGTAAGTCTGACGAAATCAGTATAGTCAATGGGAATGATGTCGTTCGAAATTCGACCAGTCAAACCGCGGGCAATAAGGTCTTCGTTCAGGGCATAGACCTTAATGGGGGCATTACGCAGACTTTCAAGGTAGCAGTTACCGTCAACTCCGGCAGTTACGCCATCTTGCAATAATAGCAGTTCGTCGCCTTCACTGAGCAGACGCAGCAGCGCAGCAAAATCCGTCAGCCAGGGTGAACGATGTAATGTGTGCAGCATAAACGCCTCAAAACCTCAAAATAACATCGTAGTTGGCGAGTTCGCGGCGTAAGGCATCTGCTTCGAGCGGCGTGGCTTCGACAACAAAGGGTGTCTGCGGATCTAACCCGCGTTCGCGCAGTGAAGCCGCACAAACCCAGCACTGTTCAATGTCGTACAGACCCAACAATTTAAAAGTGGCAATGTAATCACGCGCCAGCACTGCATCGGGCTTTTGTCCTGGCAGCAGCTGAAAAACGCCATCAGCTATAAAGAAGACAGCCAGATCGTCAGTTAATGCGGAAGTTGCCAGTAAAGCATCTAAACCTTCCCGGCCTGCAGCTGTACCATGAGGCGCAGTAGAAAAAACAAACGCAATTCGTTTCATCAGAACTGTACCACCCTGTCACAGGTCAGCGAGGCTTCCGCCAGCGCGCCAAGTCCGCTTAAGGTAAATCCCGACTGAAGATTTGACGAAGCCAGCCCCAGCCTTCCTGCTTCAGTTTCATCGACGATACCGCGGCGTAACGCTGCCGCTACGCAGATATTCAGCGCCACACCATGTTGCGCATTCAACTGTTGCCAGCCGCGCACAAGGTCAAATTCATCGCTTGCCGGTGAGGTCAATTGGTTAGCGTTATAGACCCCTTCCCGATAGAAAAAGACGCAGCTTAACTCATGGCCTTCGGCTATCAGTGCCTGCGCAAACTGAAAAGCACTACTCGCCTGTTGCGTACCGTATGCTGGCCCGGTCACCACGATGGCAAAACGCATTACTTATCTTGCCCCTGGAAATCACCGCTCTTGAACTGGCGGATGTAGAGATAGACAGTGTGTTTGGAGATGTTCAGGCGGTCAGCAACCTGGTTGATCGCATCTTTAATATCGAAGATCCCTTTCTCGTAGAGATTCAGCACGATCTGACGATTTTTGGCGTTATTAGAAACATTGCGATCGGCATTCACTTCTTCGATGGTGAACTCCAGCGTTTGGGTAACCAGATCTTCAACAGAAGAGGCAAAGTTGACGCTTGAACCGACATCCGGGGTTTCTGGCGGCACAAAGGTGCTCATAATCTGCGAGAAGGGAACATCAAGATTCATATTGATGCACAGCAGACCAATTACACGCTGTTCGCGGTTACGAATCGCGATAGTCAGGGACTTCATTAATACGCCGCTTTTGGCGCGAGTAAAGTAGCATTTAGAAACGCTGCTATCCGCTCCCGTCATATCGTGCAGCATACGTAGCGCCAGGTCAGTAATTGGCGAACCAATCTTCCGGCCTGTATGTTCACCGTTAGCAATGCGAATGGCTGAACATTTTAGATCCTGCAAAGAGTGCAAAACGATTTCACAGTGGGAGCCAATAAGCATCGCTAACCCGTCCACCACCGCTTCGTAGGATTTCAGAATATCAAAATCGGTCTGGTCGAAAGGACGTTGATCCAGTAAATCCAACTCACTGGTTTCGTTGGTTAAAAGCGACCTGGACATGAAAAAAAACACTCCTTTTCAGGAGCCTGTCGTTAACTTTTCAGGGCAGGCTCATTAATGATGCGGGTAACTAAATTAATACAGCGGAGGTTCCGCTTTCCAGCACTAATTATATCCGGCCTGTAATAAAAAAACCGCCGCCTGGTCAGGCGGCGGTTCTTAATGCTTATTTTTTAGCAGAATCTGCGGCTTTCGCATCAGCTTCCGGCTTTGCATCAGCCTTCGGCGCTGGTTTCACATCCAGCAGCTCTACGTCAAACACCAGGGTAGAATTCGGTGGGATCCCCGGAACACCCGCTTTGCCGTAAGCCAGTTCTGGTGGAATAACCAGTTTGATCTTACCGCCTTTCTTGATGTTCTTCAGACCTTCTGTCCAACCCGGAATAACACCGTCCAGACGGAAAGAGAGCGGTTCACCACGGGTGTAAGAGTTGTCGAACTCTTTTCCGTCGATCAGCGTACCCTTGTAGTTCACGACAACAGTATCGCTGTCTTTCGGTGCTTCGCCTTTACCGGCTTCTACTACCTGATAAACCAGACCAGTTGAAGAGGTTTTCATACCTTTCTCTTTGGCAAATTTCTCGCGGTACTCTTTACCTTTCGCTTCGTTATCTGCCGCGTCTTTTTCCATCTTCGCCTGAGCAGAAGACTTCACGCGAGCTTCGAATGCTTGCAGTGTCTGTTCGATCTCTTGGTCGGAGAGTTTGCTCTTATCAGCAAATGCATCCTGAACACCAGCGATCAGCTGATCTTTATCCAGTTTGATGCCCAGTTTTTCTTGTTCTTTAAGAGAGTTTTCCATGTAACGACCCAGCGAAGCACCCAGTGCATAAGCTGATTTCTGATCGTCATTTTTGAACGCTGCTTTGCTGTCAACAGTTGTAGCAGGTTTTGCAGCTTCAGCAGCAAAAGTGATCGGTGCATGCAGGGCAACGGCCATTGTGGTCGCCAGCAGCGTTACTTTAAACAGTGATTTCATCCATATCTCCAGGATCGGGGCATCTCACCCCAGGGTTAACTATTATCAGAAGGGTACTATAAAGCGTTGTCGAACAAATCTACATACAGACACGCCCTATTATCATCTATTTTCAGACTCTTTTTGTTTAAATTAGTTTCGATGACCGCGAAATGAGTGCTGTCTCGGGCAGCAAAGTTAAGTAGAATCCGCGGCGACCATTCGACAAAAGAGGTGAATCATGCAGGATTTATCATTGGAAGCACGCCTGGCAGAGCTGGAGAGCCGATTGGCTTTTCAGGAAATCACCATTGAAGAACTGAATGTCACGGTGACCGCTCATGAAATGGAGATGGCGAAACTGCGCGATCATCTGCGTCTGCTGACCGAGAAGCTAAAAGCCAGCCAGCCGTCGAACATCGCGTCGCAGGCTGAAGAAACGCCACCGCCACATTATTGAGGCGTAAAAAAAGCGGGGATTCCCCCGCTTTTTTGTCACTTTTTCGGTATTAGTGGCAACCGCAACCGCCGTTACCTTTACCGCCGCAGCAGCCTTCGCCACCGTGTTCATGACCGTGATCGTGGCCATGACCACCGCAGCAACCGTCGTGGTCGTGATCGTGGTGGTGATCGTGCGCGCCGTGAACGTGACCATGAGCCAGTTCTTCTTCGGTCGCTTCGCGAATCGCCACAACTTCAACGTTGAATTTCAGGTTCTGACCAGCCAGCATATGGTTACCATCAACCACTACGTGATCGTCTTCAACCGCAGTGATTTCAACCGGTACCGGACCCTGGTCGGTTTCAGCCAGGAAACGCATACCTACCTGCAGTTCATCAACGCCCATAAATACGTCTTTAGGAACGCGTTGCACCAGGTTTTCGTCGTACTGACCGTAAGCGTCGTTCGCGCCAACAGCGACATCAAATTTGTCGCCAACTTCGTGACCTTCCAGCGCCGTTTCCAGGCCAGAGATCAGGGAACCGTGACCATGCAGGTAGTCCAGCGGCGCACTCACCGGAGACTCATCAACCAACACACCGTCTTCTGTACGTACCTGATAGGCCAGGCTGACCACCAGGTCTTTTGCTACTTTCATGATATCTCCTGAGCATGGGAAGAATAGTGGCGCAGATTGTAGCGGAATTCTGCAGCCGTGTACTCACTAGCTTAAAAAAACTCGGCGCATATCGCTAGTCCGGATGAAAAATCCCGATCACTTGCTCATCTTTGCGAACGTGATCGCGGGCTTCTTTGTCTGCTTCTCGCATCTGATGTCCGCACTTAACACATTCAACAATATCAATATTATTTTCGCGCCACATCGCCATTGAATCCTGCGCCTGACAGGCCGGGCATTTTGCCCCCGCAATAAAACGTTTTCGGATTGCCATCTTTACCCTCTACTCAAATTCATCCCAGCCGTCCAGCTGGCGTCGTTCTTGTTGCATTTCACGCTGGAAAATCTCTTCCAGTTCGCGTCGGGCTTCCCTGGCGCGAGAAATTTGTACGGTATCGGCATGCATTGGGATGAGCTCTCGCAGCATCCGCATATCCAGGCGGCGAAAATGCAGTTGCGCCCGCTGTGCCTGATGCGGATGCATGCCAAGCGTGACCAGCGTCTTGCGCCCCAGCTCTAACGCACTGGAGAATGTTTCACGGGAAAACTGCGTCACCCCTGCCTGTAATAACTCATGCGCTTCCACACGTCCGCGCGCTCGCGCAAGAATATGCAAATGCGGAAAGTGCTGCTGGCATATTTCCACCAGTTTCATGGTGTCTTCCGGCTCGTTACAGGTAATGACGATAGACTCAGCGGCCTCTGCACCCGCAGAACGTAAAAGATCGACCTGCGTGGCGTCGCCGTAATAAACTTTGTAGCCATATTTGCGCATCAGGTTAACGGCGCTGATATCCCGCTCCAGCACGGTAATGCGCATTTTATTTGCCATCAGCAAACGACCAATCACCTGACCAAAACGCCCAAAGCCCACGACAATGACCTGGGGTTTATCATCGTTGACCCACGGTTTTTCGTCTTCTTCTTCCGGTCCGTTAAACTGGCGGGATAGCCATTTATCTACCAGCTTCATCAGCAGCGGCGTGGTCATCATGGAAAGCGTCACCGTCACCAGTAACAGCGCCATCTGGTCGCCATGGAATAAGCGTTGTGAAGAAGCGGTAGAAAAGAGCACAAAGGCAAACTCACCGCCCTGACTCAACACGCCAGCAAACTGCATCCGCTCTGAGCTACGCACGCCATACAGTCGCGCCAGCAGATACAGCACGAGAATTTTCACCGCCACCAGCACAACCACACTTATCACTACCCACAACAGATGGGTATAAAGCACCCCGAGGTTGAGCGACATGCCGACAGAGATAAAGAACAAACCGAGCAGCAAGCCTTTGAAGGGATCGATAGCCGTTTCCAGTTCATGGCGATATTCACTTTCCGCCAGTAGCACACCCGCAATAAACGTACCGAGCGCCATCGACAACCCCAGCGCATCCATAAACAATGCGGAACCCAACACCAGCAGCAGCGTCGCAGCGGTGAACACTTCCCGCACGCCAGAAGCTGCAATAAAACGGAATACCGGACGCAGTAAATAGCGCCCGCCAATCAGCATGCCGACAAACGCCAGCACCTTCATGCCGATCTTCATCCAGTCGAAATGTTCGTCTGCCGAACCCGCCAACAACGGCACTAACGCCAGTGCCGGGATCACCGCCAGATCCTGAAACAGCAGTACCGAGAAACCTAACTGGCCGGATTCGCTGCGATTCATCCCTTTATCACGCATCAATTGCAACGCCATTGCAGTTGAAGACATCGCAAGGCCAATGCCACCGACCACCGCCGCCTGCCATGAGAAATGGGTCAGCATCAATAATCCCGCCAGCAACGCCGCGCTTAACAGCACCTGTGCCGCGCCTACGCCAAAAATCGAACGCCGCAGTTGCCAAAGCTTGGAGGGATTCAACTCAAGGCCGATGATAAACATCAGGAACACCACGCCGAGTTCCGAAAAGTGGAGGATCTCATCGACGTCGCTAATAAACCCCAGCCCCCACGGGCCAATTGCAATCCCTGCCAGCAAATATCCCAACACAGCGCCAATCCCCAGCCGCGATGCCAGCGGCACCGCAGCCACCGCCGCGAAGAGAAACAGCACTCCTGCGAGTAAAAAATCGGAACCTTCCATCAGCGGCCTCCTGGAGACAGCGGATTTGCCAGCCAGTCACCGTAGGCTCTGGCGTGACTCGCCAGCTCCTGTGCGCTTTGCCGTCTCGCCCAGTAAATAATGATGGGACTCAACCAATGCATCCGGCACATGCCCGCCGCTAGTTCAAAGGGGCGCAGAACATCGCTCATGGGGTAGCGATTCAAGGCGTCATAACGGTAAGCACTTTCCGGCTCGCCGGTGGTAATCACGCTACGCCAGTACTTTCCCGCCAGTTGGTTTCCCCCCGGTCCGCTGGCAAAACCACGGCTTAATACCCGGTCCAGCCACTCTTTCAGTAGCGCCGGGCAGCTATAGGTATAAAGAGGATGCTGAAAGACAATCACCTCGTGCTCGCGCAGTAATGCCTGCTCACGAGGGATATCAATAAAAAAGTCGGGATAGTGCGCATAAAGGTCGTGCACGGTAACATTGCTGAGCTGCGTGGCCGGTTTAAGCAGAACCCGGTTTGCCACCGAGTCCTGAGATTCCGGATGGGCATACAGCAGCAAAACTTTCGCTGGCTGAGACATCATCCCCCTCCCGGTATGGTTTTTGTGTATAGTCGCTGTTTTGGGCTACCATTGCGCCCGGTGCGGCAGCTCGCCCATACATTACATTATCATAATGATAAGTTAACATAGTCTGAACATACGGCGCCTTATGATTGTTTTCTCCTCGTTACAAATTCGTCGCGGCGTGCGCGTCCTGCTGGATAATGCCACCGCCACCATCAACCCCGGGCAGAAAGTCGGCCTGGTGGGTAAAAACGGCTGTGGTAAATCTACCCTGCTGGCATTGCTGAAAAATGAAATCAGCGCCGACGGCGGCAGCTACACCTTTCCGGGAAGCTGGCAACTGGCGTGGGTGAATCAGGAAACGCCGGCGTTACCGCAAGCGGCGCTGGAATATGTCATTGACGGCGACCGTGAATATCGTCAACTGGAAGCGCAGCTACACGACGCCAACGAACGTAACGACGGGCACGCCATCGCCACTATTCATGGCAAGCTGGATGCTATTGACGCATGGAGTATTCGCTCCCGTGCCGCCAGCCTGCTGCACGGCCTCGGTTTCAGCAATGAACAACTGGAGCGCCCGGTAAGTGATTTCTCCGGTGGCTGGCGTATGCGTCTTAACCTTGCCCAGGCGCTGATTTGCCGTTCAGACTTGCTGCTGCTCGACGAACCGACTAACCACCTCGATCTCGATGCCGTTATCTGGCTGGAAAAATGGCTGAAGAGCTATCAGGGCACGCTGATCCTGATCTCTCACGACCGCGACTTCCTCGATCCGATCGTTGAAAAAATTATTCATATCGAACAACAAAGCATGTTCGAGTACACCGGCAACTACAGTTCGTTTGAAGTACAGCGCGCCACCCGTCTGGCGCAGCAACAAGCGATGTACGAAAGCCAGCAGGAACGCGTAGCGCATCTGCAAAGTTATATCGACCGTTTCCGTGCCAAAGCCACCAAAGCGAAGCAGGCCCAGAGCCGTATTAAGATGCTGGAGCGTATGGAGCTGATTGCCCCGGCGCACGTCGACAACCCGTTCCGCTTTAGCTTCCGCGCGCCGGAAAGCCTGCCTAATCCGTTATTAAAGATGGAAAAAGTCAGCGCAGGCTATGGTGATCGCATTATTCTCGACTCGATTAAACTGAATCTGGTCCCCGGCTCGCGCATTGGTCTGCTAGGCCGCAACGGCGCGGGTAAATCGACATTAATCAAACTGTTAGCCGGTGAACTTGCGCCAGTCAGCGGTGAAATTGGTCTGGCGAAAGGGATCAAGCTCGGCTACTTCGCCCAGCATCAACTGGAATACCTGCGCGCCGACGAATCGCCGATTCAACATCTGGCACGTTTAGCGCCGCAGGAGCTGGAGCAAAAACTGCGTGACTACCTCGGCGGCTTTGGTTTCCAGGGCGATAAAGTAACCGAAGAAACGCGCCGCTTCTCCGGTGGGGAAAAAGCCCGCCTGGTGCTGGCATTAATTGTCTGGCAGCGTCCGAATCTGCTGCTGCTCGACGAACCGACCAACCACCTTGACCTCGACATGCGTCAGGCACTCACCGAAGCATTAATCGAGTTCGAAGGCGCGCTGGTTGTCGTCTCGCACGACCGTCATTTGCTGCGTTCCACCACTGACGATCTCTACCTGGTTCACGATCGTAAAGTCGAACCGTTCGACGGCGATCTGGAAGATTATCAACAGTGGTTGAGCGACGTACAAAAGCAGGAAAACCAGGCCGACGAAGCGCCAAAAGAGAACGCGAACAGCGCCCAGGCACGTAAAGATCAGAAGCGTCGGGAAGCGGAGCTGCGTGCGCAAACCCAGCCACTGCGTAAAGAGATTGCCCGTCTGGAAAAAGAGATGGAGAAGCTGAACGCGCAACTGGCGCAGGCGGAAGAGAAACTCGGCGACAGCGAACTGTATGACCAGAGCCGTAAAGCGGAGTTGACCGCCTGCCTGCAACAGCAAGCCAGCGCCAAATCCGGCCTGGAAGAGTGCGAAATGGCGTGGCTGGAAGCCCAGGAGCAGCTTGAGCAGATGCTGCTGGAAGGGCAAAGCAACTGATGGCGCAGATAACGACGACCGATGCCAATGAATTCAGCAGCAGTGCTGAATTCACCCCTATGCGCGGCTTTAGCAATTGTCATCTACAAACCATGCTGCCGCGTCTGTTTCGTCGCAAGGTGAAATTCACCCCGCACTGGCAGCGACTGGAGTTGCCCGACGGCGATTTTGTCGATCTCGCATGGAGTGAAGACCCTGCCCAGGCGAACCATAAACCGCGTTTAGTGGTGTTTCACGGGCTGGAGGGCAGCCTCAATAGCCCTTACGCCCACGGTCTGGTCGAGGCGGCGCAAAAACGCGGCTGGCTGGGCGTGGTGATGCATTTTCGCGGATGCAGCGGTGAACCAAACCGTATGCACCGCATTTACCATTCGGGCGAAACCGAAGACGCCAGCTGGTTTTTACGCTGGCTGCAGCGCGAATTTGGACATGCGCCAACGGCTGCCGTCGGCTATTCGCTCGGCGGTAATATGCTCGCCTGTTTGCTGGCAAAAGAAGGTAATAACCTCCCGATTGATGCAGCGGTAATTGTCTCCGCGCCATTTATGCTGGAAGCCTGTAGTTATCATATGGAAAAGGGCTTTTCCCGCGTTTATCAGCGTTACTTGCTGAACCTGTTAAAAGCCAATGCCGCGCGCAAGCTGGCAGCCTACCCCGGAACACTGCCGATTAATCTCGCGCAGTTAAAATCGGTACGTCGCATCCGTGAATTTGACGATCTGATCACCGCCAGAATTCACGGCTACGCTGACGCTATCGACTATTATCGTCAGTGTAGCGCCATGCCGATGCTGAACCGGATCGCCAAACCGACGCTGATTATTCACGCCAAAGACGATCCGTTTATGGATCATCAGGTGATCCCGAAACCGGAAAGTCTCCCCCCGCAGGTGGAGTATCAACTGACTGAACATGGCGGTCATGTTGGCTTTATTGGCGGTACATTACTTCATCCGCAAATGTGGCTGGAGTCACGCATTCCTGACTGGTTAACAACGTATCTGGAGGCGAAATCATGTTGATTCCGTGGCAAGACCTCTCCCCCGAAACGCTGGAAAATTTAATTGAAAGCTTTGTGTTACGTGAAGGCACCGATTATGGTGAACATGAGCGTACACTTGAACAGAAAGTCGCCGACGTCAAACGCCAGCTACAGTGCGGAGAAGCGGTGCTGGTATGGTCGGAGCTGCACGAAACGGTCAATATCATGCCGCGCGGTCAGTTTCGCGAATAACCTGCAACCGTCGGCGGACGAGATAATAATGATAGCTAAGTCATGGAGTTACTATGTCTGCCAAACATCCGGTCATTGCGGTAACAGGATCCAGCGGCGCGGGGACCACCACCACCAGCCTCGCGTTTCGTAAAATATTCGCGCAGTTAAATCTGCATGCAGCCGAGGTGGAAGGCGATAGTTTTCACCGTTACACCCGCCCGGAAATGGACATGGCGATCCGCAAAGCGCGCGACGCCGGGCGGCATATCAGCTACTTCGGCCCCGAAGCGAACGACTTTGGCCTGCTGGAACAAACCTTCATTGAATATGGTCAGAGCGGCAAAGGGAAATCTCGCAAATATCTGCATACGTACGACGAAGCCGTACCGTGGAATCAGGTGCCGGGAACATTCACCCCATGGCAACCTTTACCGGAACCCACTGATGTACTGTTTTATGAAGGGCTACACGGCGGCGTAGTCACGCCACAGCATAACGTTGCGCAGCATGTGGACTTACTGGTCGGCGTGGTGCCTATCGTTAACCTTGAGTGGATTAAAAAACTGATCCGCGACACCAGCGAGCGCGGGCACTCACGAGAAGCCGTGATGGACTCGGTAGTGCGTTCAATGGAAGACTATATCAACTACATCACACCGCAGTTTTCCCGCACCCATCTTAACTTCCAGCGCGTTCCCACCGTCGACACTTCAAACCCGTTCGCGGCAAAAGGTATCCCGTCGCTGGATGAAAGCTTTGTGGTGATCCATTTTCGTAATCTGGAAGGGATCGATTTCCCCTGGCTGCTGGCGATGTTGCAAGGCTCATTCATTTCCCACATCAATACGTTAGTGGTGCCCGGCGGCAAAATGGGTCTGGCAATGGAATTAATTATGCTGCCGCTGGTGCAACGATTGATGGAAGGAAAGAAAATCGAGTAACTTTGCTATTACGCCGGATAAAATACTATCCGGCTTCACAACGGGATAGTTAAATCACGCGGCAACCACTTCATATGAGTGAGTAATATTCACCGCTTTTTCCAGCATCAACGCCACTGAACAATATTTCTCCGCAGAGAGATCAACCGCACGCGCAACCGCTGCGTCTTTCAGGTCGCGACCGGTGACGATAAAATGCAGATTAATGTGCGTAAACAGGCGTGGTGCCTCTTCGCGGCGTTCAGAGGTCAATTTTACTTCACAATCGACCACATCCTGACGCCCTTTTTGCAGAATAGAAACCACATCGATGGCACTGCAACCACCCGCCGCCATCAACACCATTTCCATCGGACTTGGTGCTTTATCGCCTGAGTTGCCGTCCATTAAAATCTGGTGACCAGAGGCGGATTCGCCCAGAAAAGTTAACCCTTCGACCCACTTCACTCGCGCTTGCATTTTTGCTACTCCACTGCGTCAATTTTCCTGACAGAGTACGCGTACTAACCAAATCGCGCAACGGAAGGCGACCTGGGTCATGCTGAAGCGAGACACCAGGAGACACAAAGCGAAAGCTATGCTAAAACAGTCAGGATGCTACAGTAATACATTGATGTACTGCATGTATGCAAAGGACGTCACATTACCGTGCAGTACAGTTGATAGCCCCTTCCCAGGTAGCGGGAAGCATATTTCGGCAATCCAGAGACAGCGGCGTTATCTGGCTCTGGAGAAAGCTTATAACAGAGGATAACCGCGCATGGTGCTTGGCAAACCGCAAACAGACCCGACTCTCGAATGGTTCTTGTCTCATTGCCACATTCATAAGTACCCATCCAAGAGCACGCTTATTCACCAGGGTGAAAAAGCGGAAACGCTGTACTACATCGTTAAAGGCTCTGTGGCAGTGCTGATCAAAGACGAAGAGGGTAAAGAAATGATCCTCTCCTATCTGAATCAGGGTGATTTTATTGGCGAACTGGGCCTGTTTGAAGAAGGCCAGGAACGTAGCGCATGGGTACGTGCGAAAACTGCCTGTGAAGTGGCTGAAATTTCGTACAAAAAATTTCGCCAATTGATTCAGGTAAACCCGGACATTCTGATGCGTCTGTCTGCACAGATGGCGCGTCGTCTGCAAGTCACTTCAGAGAAAGTGGGCAACCTGGCGTTTCTCGACGTGACGGGCCGCATTGCACAGACTCTGCTGAATCTGGCAAAACAACCGGATGCTATGACTCACCCGGACGGTATGCAAATCAAAATTACCCGTCAGGAAATCGGTCAGATTGTCGGCTGTTCTCGTGAAACAGTGGGGCGCATTCTGAAGATGCTGGAAGATCAGAACCTGATCTCCGCACACGGTAAAACCATCGTCGTTTACGGCACTCGTTAATCCCGTCGGAGTGGCGCGTTACCTGGTAGCGCGCCATTTTGTTTCCCCCGATGTGGCGCAGACTGATTTATCACCCCGATATTAACTATGCACTGCGACAAACGCTGGTGCTATGTTTGCCCGTGGCCGTTGGGTTAATGCTTGGCGAATTACGATTCGGTCTGCTCTTCTCCCTCGTTCCTGCCTGTTGCAATATTGCGGGCCTTGATACGCCTCATAAACGTTTTTTCAAACGCTTAATCATTGGTGCGTCGCTGTTTGCCACCTGTAGCTTGCTGACACAGCTACTACTGGCAAGAGATGTTCCTCTGCCCTTTTTGCTGACCGGATTAACGCTGGTACTTGGCGTCACTGCTGAGCTGGGGCCATTGCACGCAAAATTGCTTCCCGCATCGCTGCTCGCCGCCATTTTTACCCTCAGTCTGGCGGGATACATGCCGGTCTGGGAACCGTTGCTCATCTATGCGCTGGGCACTTTGTGGTACGGATTGTTTAACTGGTTTTGGTTCTGGATCTGGCGCGAACAACCGCTACGCGAGTCACTAAGTCTGCTGTACCGTGAACTGGCAGATTACTGTGAAGCCAAATACAGCCTGCTTACCCAGCACACCGACCCTGAAAAAGCGCTGCCGCCGCTGCTGGTGCGCCAGCAAAAAGCGGTCGATCTAATTACCCAGTGCTATCAGCAAATGCATATGCTTTCCGCGCAAAATAATACCGATTACAAGCGGATGCTACGTATTTTCCAGGAGGCGCTGGATTTGCAGGAACATATTTCGGTCAGTTTGCATCAGCCGGAAGAGGTGCAAAAGCTGGTCGAGCGTAGCCATGCGGAAGAAGTTATCCGCTGGAATGCGCAAACCGTCGCCGCTCGCCTGCGCGTGCTGGCTGATGACATTCTTTACCATCGCCTGCCGACGCGTTTTACGATGGAAAAGCAAATTGGCGCACTGGAAAAAATCGCCCGCCAACACCCGGATAATCCGGTTGGGCAATTCTGCTACTGGCATTTCAGCCGCATTGCCCGCGTGCTGCGCACCCAAAAACCGCTCTATGCCCGTGACTTACTGGCCGATAAACAGCGGCGAATGCCGTTACTTCCGGCGCTGAAAAGTTATTTGTCACTAAAGTCTCCGGCGCTACGCAATGCCGGACGACTCAGTGTGATGTTAAGCGTTGCCAGCCTGATGGGCACCGCGCTGCATCTGCCGAAGTCGTACTGGATCCTGATGACGGTATTGCTGGTGACGCAAAATGGCTATGGCGCAACCCGTCTGAGGATTGTGAATCGCTCCGTGGGAACCGTGGTCGGGTTAATCATTGCGGGCGTGGCGCTGCACTTTAAAATTCCCGAAGGTTACACCCTGACCTTGATGCTGATTACCACCCTCGCCAGCTACCTGATATTGCGCAAAAACTACGGCTGGGCGACGGTCGGTTTTACCATTACCGCAGTGTATACCCTGCAACTGTTGTGGCTGAACGGTGAGCAGTACATCCTTCCACGTCTTATCGATACCATTATTGGTTGTTTAATTGCTTTCGGCGGTACTGTCTGGCTGTGGCCGCAGTGGCAGAGCGGGTTATTGCGTAAGAACGCCCATGACGCTTTAGAAGCCTATCAGGACGCGATTCGCTTGATTCTGAGCGAGGACCCGCAACCTACGCCACTGGCCTGGCAGCGAATGCGGGTAAATCAGGCGCATAACACTCTGTATAACTCATTGAATCAGGCGATGCAGGAACCGGCGTTTAACAGCCATTATCTGGCAGATATGAAACTGTGGGTAACGCACAGTCAGTTTATAGTTGAACATATCAATGCCATGACCACGCTGGCACGGGAACACCGGGCATTGCCACCTGAACTGGCGCAAGAATATTTACAGTCTTGTGAAATCGCCATTCAGCGTTGTCAGCAGCGACTGGAGTATGACGAACCGGGTAGTTCTGGCGATGCCAATATCATGGATGCGCCGGAGATGCAGCCGCACGAAGGCGCGGCAGGTACGCTGGAGCAGCATTTACAGCGGGTTATTGGTCATCTGAACACCATGCACACCATTTCGTCGATGGCATGGCGTCAGCGACCGCATCACGGGATTTGGCTGAGTCGCAAGTTGCGGGATTCGAAGGCGTAATGCAGGCTAAACCATCGGATACAGCGTTCACGCCGCATCCGACATCTTTTGCCTGATGCGTCTTATTTACCCCCAATCACCTTCGCCACCGCGTGGGCGAAACGATGCATCCCTTCATCGATATCCGCATCTTCCACCACCAGCGACGGCGCAAAACGCATCACATCAGGCCCGGCATTCAGCACCATTACGCCTTCCTCTGCACCCGCATACAGGAAATCACGCGCCTGACCTTTGTACTGTGGTTTCAGCTCCGCGCCAATTAACAGCCCCATACCGCGAATATCGCTAAACACATCGTACTGCTGATCGATCTTCTGCAAATGGTCAACAAAACGCTGGCGTTTCGCCTGAATGCCTTCCAGCACTTCAGGGGTATTGATGATATCAAACGCCGCGCCCGCTACTGCACAGGCCAGAGGATTACCGCCGTAGGTGGAACCGTGAGAACCAGGATGAAACGCAGAAGCAATCTCCGCCGTGGTCAGCATGGCGCTAATCGGGAAACCGCCACCTAACGCTTTCGCAGAGGTCAGAATATCCGGCGTCACGCCGTAGTGCATATAGGCAAACAGATCGCCGGTCCGCCCCATCCCGCACTGCACTTCATCAAACACCAATAATGCCTGATGTTGATCGCACAGCTCGCGCAAGCCCTGCAAAAACTCTGGCGTCGCTGCCGTCACGCCGCCCTCGCCCTGAATCGGCTCAACCACCACCGCACAGGTATGGTCATCCATCACCGCTTTTACTGCGTGAAGATCGTTAAAAGGCACGTGGATGATGTCTGCCGGTTTTGGCCCAAAGCCGTCGGAATATTTTGGCTGCCCACCCACCGAAACGGTAAACAGCGAGCGACCATGAAAAGCGTTATGGAAGGCAATAATTTTGGTTTTGAACGGGCTATGACGCACACAGGCGTAATGGCGTGCCAGTTTAAAGGCGGTTTCGTTAGCTTCCGTGCCGGAGTTCATAAACACCACGCGTTCGGCAAACGTTGCCTCAATCAGTTTACGGCCAAGACGCAGCGCCGGTTCATTGGTGAAAACGTTACTGATATGCCACAGAGTTTCGCCCTGGGTTTTTAACGCGTTCACCAGCGCAGGATGGCAATGGCCCAACGCCGTAACTGCAATGCCACCCGCGAAATCGACATACTCCTTGCCTTGCTGATCCCAGATTCGGCTCCCCTGACCTTTTACCGGAATAAACTCTGCCGGAGCATAAATCGGCAGGATCACTTCATCAAAAGTCGCGCGTGTAATTGCTGTTTGTTCAATTGCCATCTCATGATCACCCTGTTACGCATAAACCAATGTGAAATTATAATCACAAAATATGCATAAAAAATCACTTAATAGCAATCAGAAATCAGCGATGCAGGAAATTAGCCAGCAGTTGATGTCCTTGTTCGCTGAGAATACTTTCTGGATGGAACTGCACGCCTTCCAGATCCCACTGGCGATGGCGAATCCCCATAATCTCGCGGGTTTCGCTCCAGGCCGTCACTTCAAAGCACGCTGGTAATGAGTCAGGTTCCACCACCAGCGAATGGTAGCGTGTCACGGTAAGTGGATTTGCCAGCCCCCGAAATACGCCCTCACCGTTATGTGTTATCGGCGAGGTTTTGCCGTGCATGACCTTTGCGGCGCGCACAACTTTGCCGCCAAATGCCTGCGCCATTGCCTGATGACCGAGGCAAACGCCAAGAATCGGCAAGCGTCCGGCATAGTGACGAATAACGTCAAGGGAGATCCCGGCTTCATCTGGCGTACAGGGGCCGGGTGAGATGACAATTTTTTGTGGTTTAAGGGCGTCGATATCCGCCAGCGTTAACGCATCGTTGCGCTTAACCAACACATCCGCCCCCAGTTCACAAAAGTACTGGTAGAGGTTCCAGGTAAAAGAATCGTAGTTATCAATAAGCAGGATCATGGCGGCTCCGGTACGAAAGAACCGCGCTATTTTACTCAGATTCCCCGGCTTCGCTTACCACTTTGCTAAATATCATCTGCAGCGCGGTGAGATCCCCCATTGCCCCATTCTGATTTGCCTGATTCCAGGCCTCTTTTTCGATACCCTGCCAGCTCAGTTGATATCCGGCATGAATCGCCAGTTGCTCGAAGAAGATCCGCTGTGCCAGACCACTTCCCACCCGGAAGGGATGCAGCACGTTGATTTCACAATAGTAATGCGCCAGCCGCTCGACGAACTTCGCTTTCTCCAGGCCAACCAGATAACCTTCTTCCTCCAGATCCTGCATCAGGGCATTGCCCTCTTTTTCGATATAAGCAAAGTGGCAGAACGGCGTATCGCCCTGATAAATATCGACTTCACGCAGTTGCCCTGCCCAGTCGAAAATATCCTGATACAGCTGGCGATGGAGAGTGCGCAAATGCGGTAAACCGCGCACCAGCGGACCAAGCTCAATGGTCGCAGCACGCAGCGCCGTCATTTCGTAAGCGGCCTGTTCCAGCCGCTGCTGCTGACGGATGTTCAGCCGGTTACGCATGATATCAAGGCCAGGATAAAGATACGGATCGCGCCCTTCGCCGAATTTATCGCTCATAGTGCCTCCTCAGCTCTTCAAGGCGCGCTAAAGCCTCTGCGGCAGTAAGAGTGACTAAAGGCATCTCGACGCCTTCAAGACGGCGACTGGCCTGGAAATTACGATTACGCTGAAGCTCCCAGAGACGGGACTTTTGCTTATCGGTGAGTTTCTTCACTTGATGCCTCCCTGAACGTGTCCATTTGCCACAAGTATAAGCGGCAAATCCGGGTTACGCCGGGAGAGCAGAAGCGCGGGCAAGATTGCCCGCGCGAGAAATCATTACGGCAGGACTTTAGCGGAAAGGATAACTACCGGTTTTGACGGCACATTCTGGTACGGACCAACGTCATGAGTCGGCACCTGGGAAATCTTATCGGCAACGTCCATGCCTTTCACCACTTTACCAAATACCGCGTAACCGAAATCACGCTGACCGTGGTCAAGGAAGGCGTTATCGGCAACGTTGATAAAGAACTGGCTGGTGGCGCTGTCTTTGTCAGCGGTACGCGCCATCGCGATGGTGCCACGCGTGTTGCGCAGGCCGTTATCTGCTTCATTTTTGATTGGCGGGTTTGGTTTTTTCTGCTGCATCTGCTCGGTGAAACCGCCGCCCTGAATCATAAAGCCAGGAATGACGCGGTGAAAGGTCGTGTTGTTATAAAAACCACTGTTCACATAATCGACAAAGTTTTGCACAGACACTGGCGCTTTTTGTTTATCCAGCTCCAGTTCGATGTTACCAGCTGAGGTTGTCAACAATACGTGCGGGTCCCCTTTCGCTGCCATTGCTGCGGGAGAAAGAGCAGAAAGAGCGAAAACAGCAGCCATCGCCGCCAGGGTCGATTTGAACATGAGATTTCCTTAACAAACAGAGCAGAAAAAAAGCAAGTGAAGAGATTCTAAATAGCCTTCAAGAACAAGGCCATCCCTTTACCTAATTTTACGTATCTGAAATATATGTAACCTGACGATCACTTTTTATTCTGTGATCAAAATCACCTCTTAAAATGCAATTTAGCAACCGATTGCAATAAAACATTTAAACAGATCACAAAATCACCTAAAATCGCCCGCTCGCGGCATATCCCGCTATGCCATTTTATTTTTGAACGCAGGCCAATCATGACTAACAGCAATCGCATCAAGCTCACATGGATTAGCTTTCTCTCCTACGCACTGACCGGTGCGTTGGTTATTGTCACCGGGATGGTGATGGGAAATATCGCCGATTATTTCAATCTGCCTGTTTCCAGTATGAGTAATACCTTCACCTTCCTCAACGCCGGCATTTTAATCTCTATCTTCCTCAACGCCTGGCTGATGGAAATCGTCCCGTTGAAAACGCAGTTACGTTTTGGCTTTCTCCTGATGGTGCTGGCGGTTGCCGGTTTGATGTTCAGCCACAGCCTGGCACTGTTCTCGGCGGCGATGTTCATTCTCGGGGTGGTCAGCGGCATCACCATGTCGATTGGTACATTCCTGGTAACACAAATGTATGAAGGACGTCAGCGCGGTTCACGCCTGTTATTTACCGACTCCTTCTTCAGTATGGCCGGGATGATTTTCCCAATGATCGCCGCGTTTCTGCTGGCGCGCAGCATTGAGTGGTACTGGGTTTATGCCTGCATCGGGCTGGTGTACGTCGCTATCTTTATTCTGACCTTCGGCTGTGAGTTCCCGGCGCTGGGTAAACATGCGCCAAAAACGGACGCTCCGGTAGCGAAAGAAAAATGGGGGATCGGCGTGCTGTTTCTCTCCATTGCGGCACTGTGCTACATCCTCGGTCAGTTAGGTTTTATCTCCTGGGTGCCTGAGTATGCCAAAGGCCTGGGCATGAGCCTGAACGACGCGGGCACGCTGGTGAGTAACTTCTGGATGTCATACATGGTCGGCATGTGGGCGTTCAGCTTTATTCTTCGCTTCTTTGATTTGCAACGCATTCTGACCGTACTGGCTGGTCTGGCTGCGATTCTGATGTACGTCTTTAACACCGGAACACCGGCACATATGGCGTGGTCAATTCTCGCCCTGGGCTTCTTCTCCAGCGCGATCTATACCACCATCATCACTTTGGGTTCACAGCAGACCAAAGTACCGTCGCCAAAACTGGTTAACTTTGTCCTGACCTGCGGGACCATCGGTACTATGTTGACCTTTGTGGTTACCGGCCCGATTGTTGAACATAGCGGTCCGCAGGCGGCGCTGCTGACGGCAAACGGTCTGTACGCTGTCGTCTTTGTGATGTGCTTCCTGTTAGGTTTCGTCAGCCGTCACCGTCAGCATAACACCCTGACCTCTCATTAATTGCTCATGCCGGGCGGCACTATCGTCGTCCGGCCTTTTCCTCTCTTACCGCGCTACGTACATCTATTTCTATAAACCCGCTCAATTTGTCTGTTTTTTGTACAAACATGAAATGTCAGACAATTCCGTGACTTAAGAAAATTTATACAAATCAGCAATATACCCCTTAAGGAGTATATAAAGGTGAATTTGATTTACATCAATAAGCGGGGTTGCTGAATCGTTAAGGTAGGCGGTAATAGAAAAGAAATCGAGGCAAAAATGAGCAAAGTCAGACTCGCAATTATCGGTAACGGTATGGTCGGCCATCGCTTTATCGAAGATCTTCTTGATAAATCTGATGCGGCCAACTTTGATATTACCGTTTTCTGTGAAGAACCGCGCATCGCTTATGACCGCGTACACCTCTCGTCTTACTTCTCTCACCACACCGCCGAAGAGCTGTCGCTGGTGCGCGAAGGCTTCTACGAGAAACACGGCATCAAAGTTCTGGTCGGCGAACGCGCTATCACCATCAACCGTCAGGAGAAGGTGATTCACTCCAGCGCCGGACGTACCGTTTTTTATGACAAGCTGATCATGGCAACCGGTTCCTACCCGTGGATCCCGCCAATCAAAGGTTCTGATACTCAGGACTGCTTTGTCTATCGCACCATTGAAGACCTCAACGCCATTGAATCCTGTGCCCGTCGCAGCAAACGCGGTGCCGTTGTTGGTGGCGGCCTGTTAGGTCTGGAAGCCGCTGGCGCGCTGAAAAACTTAGGTATTGAAACCCACGTTATCGAATTTGCCCCTATGCTGATGGCGGAACAGCTTGATCAGATGGGTGGCGAGCAGCTGCGTCGCAAAATCGAAAGTATGGGCGTGCGCGTTCACACCAGCAAAAACACCCTTGAGATTGTGCAGGAAGGTGTCGAAGCGCGTAAAACCATGCGTTTTGCCGACGGCAGCGAGCTGGAAGTCGACTTTATCGTCTTCTCAACCGGTATCCGTCCGCGCGATAAGCTGGCAACCCAGTGTGGTCTGGACGTTGCTCCGCGTGGGGGTATTGTCATCAATGATTCCTGCCAGACTTCCGATCCGGATATCTACGCCATCGGTGAATGCGCAAGCTGGAACAACCGTGTATTTGGTCTGGTAGCACCTGGCTACAAAATGGCGCAGGTCGCCGTTGACCATATTCTTGGTAGCGATAACGCCTTTGAAGGTGCTGACCTTAGCGCCAAGTTGAAACTGCTGGGCGTAGACGTAGGTGGTATTGGTGATGCGCACGGTCGCACGCCTGGCGCACGTAGCTACGTTTACCTCGACGAAAGCAAAGAGATCTACAAACGCCTTATTGTCAGCGAAGACAACAAAACCCTGCTCGGTGCGGTACTGGTGGGCGATACCAGCGACTACGGCAACCTGCTGCAACTGGTGCTGAATGCTATCGAGCTGCCGGAAAACCCGGATTCTCTGATTCTGCCGGCGCACTCGGGTAGCGGTAAGCCGTCTATCGGTGTTGATAAACTGCCGGACAGCGCGCAAATCTGCTCCTGCTTCGACGTCACCAAAGGTGATCTGATTGCTGCCATCAACAAAGGCTGCCACACCGTTGCGGCGCTGAAAGCTGAAACCAAAGCGGGTACTGGCTGCGGTGGCTGTATCCCGCTGGTTACTCAGGTACTGAACGCGGAACTGGCGAAACAGGGCATCGAAGTTAACAACAACCTGTGCGAACACTTTGCTTATTCGCGTCAGGAACTGTTCCATTTGATCCGCGTTGAAGGCATTAAAACCTTCGAAGAACTGCTGGCGAAACACGGCAAAGGTTACGGTTGTGAAGTTTGTAAACCGACCGTCGGTTCGCTGCTGGCCTCCTGCTGGAACGAATACATTCTGAAGCCGGAACATACTCCGCTGCAGGATTCTAACGACAACTTCCTCGCTAACATCCAGAAAGACGGAACCTACTCGGTGATCCCGCGCTCTCCGGGCGGTGAAATCACCCCGGAAGGACTGATGGCAGTGGGTCGTATCGCGCGTGAATTTAATCTCTACACCAAAATCACCGGCTCTCAGCGCCTGGCGATGTTTGGCGCACAGAAAGACGATCTGCCGGAAATCTGGCGTCAGCTGATTGAAGCCGGCTTCGAAACCGGTCATGCCTATGCGAAAGCACTGCGTATGGCGAAAACCTGCGTGGGTAGCACCTGGTGCCGCTACGGCGTTGGCGACAGCGTCGGCCTCGGCGTGGAACTGGAAAACCGCTACAAAGGCATCCGTACGCCGCACAAAATGAAGTTCGGTGTCTCTGGCTGTACCCGTGAATGTTCAGAAGCTCAGGGTAAAGACGTGGGTATCATCGCCACCGAAAAAGGCTGGAACCTGTATGTTTGCGGTAACGGCGGCATGAAACCGCGTCATGCGGATCTGCTGGCGGCGGATATCGATCGCGAAACGCTGATCAAATATCTCGACCGCTTCATGATGTTCTACATCCGTACTGCCGACAAACTGACGCGTACCGCGCCGTGGTTAGAAAACCTTGAAGGCGGCATCGATTACCTGAAAGCGGTGATCATTGACGACAAACTGGGGCTGAACGCACATCTGGAAGAAGAGATGGCGCGCCTGCGTGAAGCGGTAGTATGTGAGTGGACTGAGACGGTCAATACACCGTCCGCGCAGACTCGCTTCAAACACTTCATCAACAGCGACAAGCGTGACCCGAACGTGCAGATGGTGCCAGAGCGCGAACAGCACCGTCCGGCAACGCCGTATGAACGTATCCCGGTAACTCTGGTGGAGGACAACGCATGAGCCAGTGGAAAGACATCTGCAAAATCGATGACATCCTGCCTGAAACCGGCGTCTGCGCGCTGTTAGGTGACGAGCAGGTAGCAATTTTCCGTCCGTATCACAGCGACCAGGTGTTTGCGATCAGCAACATCGACCCGTTCTTCGAGTCCAGCGTGCTGTCACGCGGGCTGATTGCGGAACACCAGGGCGAGCTGTGGGTCGCCAGCCCGCTGAAAAAACAGCGTTTTCGCTTAAGCGACGGCTTGTGCATGGAAGACGAACAGTTTTCCGTCAAGCATTACGACGCGCGAGTGAAAGACGGCGTGGTACAGCTGCGCGGTTAATGTTTTAACGGGAGGCGCAATGCCTCCCCTTTTTGCATGGTCCTGTAATAACCGTCGGTATATTGCAGGACATTTTTTAAACTTTTTGTTTTATTTTTTGTTTTTATTTTTTAAAGGATAATCAAATGTTTACAGACACTATTAATAAGTGTGCGGCTAACGCTGCGCGCATTGCACGCCTGTCGGCAAATAACCCGCTCGGCTTCTGGGTCAGCTCCGCAATGGCGGGGGCGTATGTGGGTCTTGGGATCATCCTGATTTTCACGCTCGGTAATTTGCTCGACCCGTCCGTACGTCCTCTGGTGATGGGCGCGACCTTTGGTATCGCCTTAACGCTGGTCATTATTGCTGGTTCTGAACTGTTCACCGGACACACCATGTTCCTCACCTTTGGAGTGAAAGCGGGCACTATCAGCCACGGGCAAATGTGGGCAATCCTGCCGCAAACCTGGCTGGGTAACCTGGTTGGTTCCGTCTTTGTTGCCATGCTCTATAGCTGGGGCGGCGGTAGCCTGCTGCCGGTAGATACCAGCATCGTTCACTCCGTCGCGCTGGCTAAAACCACTGCACCGGCAATGGTACTGTTCTTCAAAGGTGCATTGTGTAACTGGCTGGTTTGCCTGGCTATCTGGATGGCGCTGCGCACTGAAGGGGCGGCGAAATTTATCGCTATCTGGTGGTGTCTGCTGGCATTTATCGCGTCCGGCTACGAGCACTCCATCGCGAACATGACGCTGTTCGCCCTCTCCTGGTTTGGCAACCACAGCGAAGCCTACACGCTGGCGGGTATTGGTCATAACCTGCTGTGGGTGACGCTGGGTAATACTTTATCAGGTGCCGTATTCATGGGATTGGGTTATTGGTATGCTACGCCGAAAGCGAATCGTCCGGTTGCGGACAAATTTAATCAAACTGAAACAGCTGCCGGTTAATTACTAAGGGGTTTTTACGTGGATCATTTGCCTATATTTTGCCAATTACGCGATCGTGACTGTCTGATTGTCGGCGGTGGTGATGTCGCGGAACGCAAAGCAAGGTTGCTGTTAGACGCAGGCGCTCGCTTAACGGTGAATGCATTAGCGTTTATTCCACAGTTCACCGCATGGGCAGATGCAGGCATGTTAACCCTCGTCGAAGGGCCATTTGATGAAAGCCTTCTCGACACCTGCTGGCTGGCGATTGCAGCGACAGATGATGACGCGCTTAACCAGCGCGTCAGTGAAGCCGCTGAATCTCGTCGTATCTTCTGTAACGTGGTCGATGCGCCGAAAGCCGCCAGCTTTATTATGCCGTCAATTATTGACCGCTCACCGCTCATGGTCGCGGTCTCCTCTGGCGGTACTTCTCCGGTTCTGGCGCGCCTGTTGCGTGAAAAACTTGAATCACTGCTGCCGTTGCATCTGGGCCAGGTAGCGAAATACGCCGGGCAATTACGCGGTCGAGTGAAACAACAGTTCGCCACAATGGGTGAACGTCGCCGTTTCTGGGAAAAACTGTTCGTTAATGACCGTCTGGCGCAGTCGCTGGCAAACAACGATCAGAAAGCCATTACTGAAACGACCGAACAATTAATCAACGAACCGCTCGACCATCGCGGTGAAGTGGTGCTGGTTGGCGCAGGTCCGGGCGATGCCGGGCTGCTGACACTAAAAGGACTGCAACAAATTCAGCAGGCAGATGTGGTGGTCTACGACCGTCTGGTTTCTGACGATATTATGAATCTGGTACGCCGCGATGCTGATCGCGTTTTCGTCGGCAAACGCGCGGGATACCACTGCGTACCGCAGGAAGAGATTAACCAGATCCTGCTGCGGGAAGCGCAAAAAGGCAAACGCGTGGTGCGACTGAAAGGCGGCGATCCGTTTATTTTTGGCCGTGGTGGCGAAGAGCTGGAAACACTGTGCAATGCAGGCATTCCGTTCTCGGTGGTTCCGGGTATTACCGCAGCTTCTGGTTGCTCTGCCTATTCGGGTATTCCGCTCACGCATCGCGATTATGCCCAGAGCGTACGCTTAATTACCGGACACTTAAAAACCGGTGGCGAACTGGACTGGGAAAACCTGGCGGCAGAAAAACAGACGCTGGTGTTCTATATGGGGTTGAATCAGGCCGCGACTATTCAGCAAAAGCTGATTGAACACGGTATGCCTGGCGAAATGCCGGTGGCAATTGTCGAAAACGGAACGGCAGTCACGCAGCGCGTGATTGACGGTACGCTCACGCAGCTGGGCGAACTGGCGCAGCAAATGAACAGTCCATCGCTAATTATTATTGGTCGGGTTGTTGGCCTGCGCGATAAATTGAACTGGTTCTCTAACCATTAATTTAACCAGGGCCAGAGAATTCTGGCCTTTTTCGTTTACAACTCTCTTTATATATTCAGCAGATAAAAATACCCCCCTTAATAAATATTATCTGCTAATGGGGTATATTCACCGTTACAGCGACTTACAAAATTAAGTCATTCGCTCACTGACGCCAATTAAATATTCCTGTATCATTCTTAATGAGCAGTCTGCTTATATTCATATAATCAATGAATATTAATTAATATATAATACATAGGGAATGTAAATGAACAAATTTATTAAAGTTGCACTGGTAGGTGCGGTACTGGCTACGTTAACTGCATGTACTGGTCATATTGAAAACCGTGATAAGAACTGCTCTTACGACTACCTGCTGCACCCAGCTATTTCTATTTCTAAAATCATTGGCGGTTGCGGTCCTACTGCACAGTAAGTCTCTGACAGAAATTGGCTGATGCTGATTTAATTGCCTGACGCCCTCGGGATTTTCCGAGGGCGTATTTATTTCTGCATTCTTTTCGAAAACATCATGCACAAGATTAAATACTGGCAATACTCTCGCGCAAAATCCGCAATACCGTCTCTTCACCGCTGCGATTTGGGTTAATGCGAATCGCGCAATGTTCTAACTGCGGATTCGCCTGGCGAAACGTTCCGGAAAGTCGATAAAAAAGTGGCGGAATTTCATATTTCGACTCTGCACCAACCGGGTAAGGCAAGGCACCGCGCTTTTGCGCCTCTTCCAGTACTCTAGCGGCAATCGACTGATGAAACTCGACAATCAACACCTTCGACTGCGCATTGGCAATCACCGCGCTTTTCACTTCCGCCACTGCGCCACCGTTAAGTAAAGCCAGCAACCGTTCAGATACCCCCGCCTGCACCGCGTGCATCACTGGCGCAAACACCAGCCCACGCAAGACTTCCAACGCCTGAGCGCCCTGAATCTGGCTGCCGCCGGAGTAGAGCGTGGCGCGAATACGGTTAATAACATCAGCATCGCCTACCACCGCGCCAACACCCTCTGGCCCAAATAGCTTGAAGCAGGAAAATGTCGAGACATTCGCCCCGCATTCACAGCCAATGCGCGCCACCTTCATCACCGCATAGTTGTCATCGGTTAAGGCTGGAACACCTGCTGCGCGCAGCGTTGCCAGCACATCTGCCAGAATGTAGCCGTCCTGCGGCTGCTGGCGCGTATGCTGCACCAGCGCCGCATCCGGTTGTTGCTCGTCGACGACCTGCTTCAGTGCCGACAGGTCATTGAAATTAGCAGTAATAAGCGTCAGCCCCATCTGCTCAATAATGACCTGAGTCGTCGGGTAAACAGGCGCGTCATGCACCAGAAGACGCTGCCCCGGTTTGAGCAAAGCCGCCAACGCCGCACGGATCGCGCCAGTACCCGCGCCCTGTACCAGCGCCGCAGCCTGTGCGTGAAATACATCAGCCAGCACCTGTTCCACTCGCTGGGTAATGCGCGGTTGATTCAGACCTGGAGTTAACCCTAAATCACCGCCAGCAAGAAACTCGCTGCCGGGAAAATGGCGACAAATGCTATCCACCAGCGCAAACTGCTTTTGCTGCGCCTCAATAAGCGTCAGGCTTTGCAGAGGAAACGTCTTCATAGGTGCCTTCCTTAAGCCGGAACGAACAGGCCAAGCCAGTAAAGAACATTCAGCAGAATACCGGTGATCATTACTGCCACGACCGGTGCCGCCATTTTCTGTACCGGACGGCCCAGGGATTCGTTGAGGAAGTAAATGGCAACTGCGATAGAGAATCCGGTATAACCCGCCATTTTAATTGCTGCGAAAATCGAACCGACCAGCAACGCCACTTCCATCAGCATATTCATGGCGTTACGGATGTTATCCGACGCATTACGCACCGACGGGTAGCGCCCCAGCCATTTGCCGATCGAACGAAGCAGCAAGACTTCCGCCGAAATAACCACTGCGCCTAATACCGCTGCAACCATCGGATTCGGCGAGAGATAGCCCACCGCATAAACAAAGGTAAAGCCCGCAACTGCATATACGCCGGTGGCTAACGCGGTGGTGGCAATCAACGGCACAAAACCCAGTCCGCGCATAAATTCCGCCAGAGCTGCCTGGTTGATTAGTGTTTGCGATTGTTCCGGCGTTACGCCTGCGGAGTACGCTTTCTCCAGAGTGAAGATCGACACTTCACTACCGGCGAAAATCTTCATGCTGGCAACGGCGGCAATCAATGCTCCCACGATGGCGATATACGGTAAGTTTTTGATAATCCGTGACGTGCGTTCTTCAAACACCGAAAGCCCGCTGGCATCAATGTCATTTTCATCACGATGACGCAGGTCGTGAGTTATCGCGATCCCCAGCAGCATCACCATACCAATAAAGATTTCGATGGATTCAGGGTTAAGATGTGGGAAATAGCGCACGACGACCACACGGGTCATCAGTACCACCACGGCGGCGATCAGACTTTGCTTCCAGCCAAACTGGTAGAAAATCGCCACCAACGGGAACAGTGCAAAAGCTGAAACCACCGGCGAGCTTAATTCCCCCAGGCTACCTAATACATCCACCGGTAGCGCGGTCAGCAGCTGGTTTACTGGCAACAGACAGGTGAGGATCAATATTCCCCAGATAGCACCAAGACCAAACGCCATCAGGCTGTTTATCGCCAGGACACCGAGGATATCGGTAGGAAGAAAGAGTAACCATGCGTTGAGTAGGCCGGTTTTCAGGGTAAAGGAGATCCCCACCGAGGCCACAAAACCAATGCTCAGACCAAAAGCGATACTCCCCGCCTCGCGACGGTTCATATAGCCTTCAATCAGTTGTGGCAGGATCGGGCGGATACCGTCATGAAAAACGGCCGCCGAGCGATGCGCCAGAAGCGATGTCATACCCGTCAGGCACGCCACCACGATAATCTGAATATACAGATCCATAGTCGTGCCTTTTATTTCAGATGGTTAATCAGCATCGGAATCGCGTGTTCAACGTGCTCAACGGAAAGGCCAAACGCCACTTTTCCTTCAGCGATCATTTTGGCGATATGTTCGTCTTTCGCTTTAATGCCCGGCTTGGCAATGGTGCAACTTTTGTTATAGCCAATCACCGCGATAGCAATCGACAAGGCCGCGCCCGCACCGGTATTACACGCGCCGATGTAGTAATCCAGTTGCCCGGATTTCACTTTCATTGCCGCTTCCATGTCGTTGTGAATGAAAACTTCAAAACAGCCAGGAGCCGTCGCTTCAATGGTTTTTTTAATCTGCTCACGCTGTAAGCCTGCAACGCCAATCTTTTTCATGAGTCTGTCCTTATTGGAAAAATTGAGAGGGATTTTCACGTAACATCACATCCACATCGGCCTGACTGAATCCTGACTGGCGCAATTGCGGAATAAAGGTGGTCAATAAAAAGTCATAGCCATAACCACCGTTGGCTTTTAAATGAGAGCGCCGCGTAATATCCATCGACAGCATGACGCGGTTCAGCAACCCACGGTCACGTAGCGCATGGAGCATCGCAATGCGCTTTTCGTCCGGGTAGTAACTGTTCTTGCCGATGGTGTCGAACTGCACATACGCGCCGAGATCGATCATCTTCAAAATGTTGTCGAGATTGTCTTTCAGATCGCAGTGGCCGACGGTGACGCGCGAAAGATCAACTCCGTGGGCTTGCAACAGAGCCAGTTGCTCCAGCCCCATCGTGCTGAACGACGTATGCGTGGAGATCGGGCGTCCGGTCTGGTTATGCGCCAGCGCGGCGGCAATAAACACCTTCTCTTCTAGCGACGTAATCTTCCCTTCGCTGGAGCCGATCTCCGCGATAATTCCGGCTTTCAGGTCAGTGCCATCGATACCCTGCTCAATTTCATCGACCATCTCCTGCGCCAGTTCCTGCACGCTGCGGGTCGCCACATGTTCCGGGAAAAACGCGTCCTGGTAATAACCGGTACAGGCCACCACGTTGATCCCGGTTTCACGCATTACATCGAGCATAAATTGCGCATTGCGCCCCATGTAACGGTTGGTCATTTCAATCACATTACGCACGCCCCGGGCCATCAGGTCGTTCATCTCCTGGCAAATGAACGCATACTGATCAAGGCGGCAGTCCACGTTGTTTTTAAAGCCGGAAAGATCAATATGCAGATGCTCATGGGCCAGGGTGTAACCCGTCGGATCAAAACTCATAGGGTGTCTCCTGCAAACCGGAGGGAGGAAAGAAAAGAGCGACCATTTTGTGGCGGTGGCGCACGGAAGAATTCACACACGGTAGCGCCCACATCGGAGAGCGTGGTGCGAACACCAAGCTGCGTGGCAGCCAGGCCTTGCTGATAAACCAGCACCGGCACGACTTCGCGGGTATGGTGGCTGTGACCGATTGTCGGATCGTTACCGTGATCCGCCATCACGACCAGGCAATCATCTGGCTGCATCGTCTCAACCAGGAGAGCAAGATTACGGTCAACGACCTGCAAACGTTCGGCATAACGTGCGACGTCTTCTGCGTGACCAGCGAGGTCGGTTTCCTGAATGTTGGTGCAAATAAACGCTGTCTGATGGGTGATAAATTCGTCGAGGGTGATATCCATAATCCGCTGGCTATCCACCAGGTTTTGCCAGCTCACGCCATAAGGATTGTTGACGATATCTGCCACCTTACCCACCAGCACGGTTGGCACGCCTGCTTCATACAGTTTTTGTGGCACCTGCACTTTTTCATCGACGCCATAGCCCATATGCACGACCTGGAAACCGTTGTCATAAGCGCCAGAACGCGGCGCGTTGATGCCAATAAAGCGCCCTTCTTTGCTTTCTGCGGCATCGAGAATGCGTTGACTGTCGGTTAACAGGCCGCCAAATGTAATGACCCGCCCGACCGGTACCTGCTCACGCACGATACGACCAATTTTGATTGCGTCGTCAAAAGAGACCACAGAGAGATTGGCGGTGATGTTATAGACCTGGCCTAAATCCGCCTCGAGATTATCGCCAATCGCAACCGCCTGATTGACCCACAGAAATTGCAACTCTTCGCCACGGCGCTCCACCTGCCAAGCGGCGGAAACTAATGCCTGCTCAACACGGTCAATCACATCGCGAAAAGGCATCCGCAGCGGTGGTAACGGGCGCGTGCCTAAAATTTCCTGATGCCCCATAAAGGTATCGCCACCTTCATGTTGCAGCTCTGCCACACCCCAGGTTGCGGAGTCTGACGGCTGCATATCACCTGGCGCATAACCCAATGCGTTGATTAGCCCCAACTTCTCCAGCGTTGGTAGCTGCAAATGCGGCAGCTGGCTCAGGATGTGACCACAAGTATTCGCCCCGGCATCCTGTGGACGCACCAGCGTGACATCTTTCATTGCGCCTACGCCAAAGCTATCAATCACTAACACCACAAATCGCGCCATTACGCCCCCAGAGAGTTTCCAAGACTGTCATAACGACCGACGATTTCCGGTTCGCCACGGTGAATACCGGACAGCAACACCACATCGCTACGGGTGACAAAAATCTGCGTGCGAAAACAGAGCACTACTGCACTGCTTACCGGAAACTCGCCTGCCAGCGGCAGGGTGTAGTCGATACTGCTGTCATCCACAGTTTTGAGATTGGTTTCAGTAATCTTTTGATTTTCTGGCGTAAACACCAGCGCATGTTGCGCGTGACCACGACGGTAGTAACCGCCGCCGTAGCAGTAGCTGTCGCCACGGAAATGATGGGAGATTTCACTTAACCAGAGCATCGCGATACGTTCAGGCTGATCGCCCTGCTGGTTTGCCGGAATAGTGCCCGTCAGCGCATGACCGGGTTCGGCATGAGTCACACCGTATTCCGCCAGCAATGGCAGCGAAGTGCAGCTGGTCGCTGAAGGCGCGTTCAGTTGCTCAATCGCAATACCAGATTTCGCCAGTTGATCCCGTGCTTGTACCAGCGTGTGAAGATTCGGTGTCGGCAAAACTTTCCCGACAGCTTCATCCCAAAGCAGGCAAGGGAAATGGGTAAGTCCCGCCAAATGTAACCCCGGCAGATTCTGGATTTCGGCGACAATCTCCGGCAACACCTGGAGGGCAAAACCGCTCTCCTGGCCCGGATAAAGAAAATCATCGTCGCTATAAACTTTGAGTAGCACAGACTGCACACGTCCGGTCTTCAACGCTGCCGCAGAAACTTCCCGCGCTTTGTCGAGAGTAAACAAGGTGATGACATCAGTTCCCTGTTCAACGGCGTCAGAAACCAGATGACAAGGGATTTGTACCAGATGCCCCTGATGCGCCACCGGCAAACCAGCGCGGCGCATGACTCGCGCCTCTTTGTAATCCACCGCCACAATGCCGCTGTAGCCTAATGCCAGCAATTTTTCCGCCAGCCACGGATTACGACCAAACTGCTTGGTCATCAGATACAGTTCAATGCCGTAAAGCCGCGCCGTCTCAATCAGCCGCTTACCGTTTTCCAGTATCTGATCCACGTCGATCACCCAGCTGTCCGGGGCGATCTTGCCCTTTTGCCACAAACTTAGTGCGGCGGAAATTAGCGCCGGGTTCTGGCGTTTCAATGCTTCTACAAACATCTTGTTGCCTCGTTTCTGTTCCTTGAATTAAATATTCATTTTTTTGAATATTTAGGTTGTGCGACGTGGATTTGTCGGGAGCTTCAAACCTCTTCGTTAGCAGCCATCCATAATCCATAAAGGTTGGCCAGCAAATAGCCTTCTTCACACGGGTTAACTTCCAGTGCAAATTCCTTCAACAACACCTGATGCAATTGCACAACGGCTTGCCAGTGGCTGGATTGCGCCAGTTCTGCCAGCAATTCGTTATCCAGCGGCTCTATTTCTTCACCGCGGCGACTGCGCATCAGTGCGCTCGCCATATGTGTCATCGCCATCGTTCCTTGCTCACTGCGCACTGGCAGATGGAACTCTGTTTCCAGTACGTTGACGACCTGCATCATGCCTTTGCAGATGTCCTTATCAATAACGCCTGCATCGCAAAGCAGGTTGAGTCTGGTTTCCATTTCAGATGCCTTTCGTTTAATAACTGGGTTCCTGTTCCCCACTGACCACTCGTTGTTGATGGGCAAGCAGGGCCTGTTTATCAACAACTGCACGCAGCAATTGTTGCATCGGGTAATCATCGACTCGCGTCAAAACCACGGCTTCGGTGGCCTGTAAAAATCGCGGATCGTCTGTGAGCGGCGTCGCTTCTAATCCCAGCATGGTCAGTTCGTTTTCCGCCACCACGTTCCAGATCACCGCATCGACATCGCCTTTAACAATGCGTTGTAAACTCTCGTGATAAGAGAGATCGACACGTTCCACATCACTATCGCCAAAAAAGACATCGGTCATGATTTTCTGATCCGCCGAACGGTTATCCAGCCCCACGCGCTTCACGTTTGCGGACTCGCCTTTACGGCAAATCAACTGGTGCTCGCCAACGTAGGTGTGCGGCCCCAACTCCAGCGCGAGGCATAAGCCTTTTTGCGTGAGATAACTTTCCGCCGCCAGTCGGGAAACAACCGCCATGTCATACACGCCGTTAAGTAAACACTCCACGCGAATATCCGCGCCGCGCATATGCGCATAGTAAAAAGGAATACCATCAAACTGAGCTTTCAATCCGCTCGCCAGGCCTTCGTACAAACGGGTATAGGGCAAGGGCATCGCGCACACCACATTGTTGATATCTACATGAGTCAGCAATGCTTTGTTATCCATCTCGACCAGATAACTGCCATTGCGCCCACGGCGTTCAATCCGTATCGCTCCGCTTGATTCCAGCGTTTTCAACGCGGCCTGCGTCAGGCCAACCGATGAACGGCATTCAGTTGCCAGCTCATCTATGGTTTTCAGTCGATTACCGCACTTTTCACCCAACAAATAACGGGCCAGTGTCGTGATAACGACGCCTTCTTTTTTGATAAACGTTCGACGCATAATATATTTTCAATAAAATGAATGTTTATATCTTCATTAAAATGAAGATAAGTGGCAACTGTGAGATGTGGAAACGGCGAGGTGCTTCACATTTTTTCGGATTATTGCAAATGAGGATAAAAAAACCGGGTTTCCCCGGTTTTTGGCATTAATGTTAAATTACGGCTTCGCCACAAAACCAATCGCTTCGTACACCGCTTTCAGCGTACGAGAAGCGTGTGCACTGGCTTTTTCCGCGCCGTCTTTCATCACCTGTTGCAGGAAGGCTTCATCGTTGCGGAAACGGTGATAACGTTCCTGCAATTCAGTCAGCATACCGGAAACGGCATCAGCCACTTCGCCTTTGAGATGACCATACATCTTGCCTTCGAACTGTTTTTCCAGTTCCGGGATGCTCTGGCCCGTTACCGCAGAAAGGATATCCAGCAGGTTGGAAACGCCCGCTTTGTTCTGCACATCGTAGCGAACTACCGGCGGCTCGTCGGAGTCAGTGACCGCACGTTTGATTTTCTTCACTACCGATTTCGGATCTTCCAGCAGGCCGATAACGTTATTGCGGTTATCGTCAGACTTGGACATCTTTTTGGTCGGCTCCAGCAGCGACATTACGCGCGCGCCAGATTTCGGAATAAACGGCTCCGGCACTTTAAAGATCTCGCCATACAGCGCGTTGAAACGCTGGGCGATATCGCGGCTCAGTTCCAGGTGCTGTTTCTGGTCTTCACCCACCGGTACCAGATTAGTTTGATACAGCAGGATGTCCGCTGCCATCAGCACCGGATAGTCAAACAGACCAGCATTGATGTTCTCGGCATAACGCGCAGATTTATCTTTAAACTGCGTCATGCGGCTCAGTTCGCCGAAGTAGGTATAGCAGTTCAGTGCCCAGCCTAACTGCGCATGTTCCGGCACGTGGGACTGAACAAAAATGGTGCTTTTCTCAGGATCGATACCACAAGCCAGATACAAGGCCAGCGTATCCAGCGTCGCTTTACGCAGCTTCTGTGCATCCTGGCGCACGGTGATCGCGTGTTGGTCAACGATACAGTAAATGCAATGGTAGTCATCCTGCATGTTTACCCACTGACGCAGCGCACCCATGTAGTTACCAATGGTCAATTCACCTGAGGGCTGTGCGCCACTAAAAACGATGGGCTTAGTCATTTTTCGATTCCTGATTTTCGCTATGCGGAAGCCCTAATGCGGGCAGAAGGTCATTTATAGACTGATAAATTACATCAGGCTGGCTGAGATCGATAGCCTCGCCGTAGTTATATCCGTAGGTTAAGCCAACTGATGGGCAACCTGCCGCTTTTGCTGCCTGAATATCATTGCGTGAGTCGCCAACAAACAGCATCTGTTGTGGAGCAATTCCCATCCGCTCAGCCACCAGTAACAGCGGGTCCGGATGCGGTTTTTTGTTTTGCACATCATCACCACCAATTACCACGCTGAAGTATTTGGCGATATCTAAGGCTTCGAGCAGCGGCGCGACGAACGGCGTCGGTTTGTTGGTGACCAGACCTAGCGGCAGGCCTTTAGCCTGCAATGCGCCCAGCGTATCGGCAACGTGCGGGAACAAAAACGTCCCCTCTTCGGCAACCTCGCCATAGTAGCGATCGAACAGTTTACGCAAAATACGTACTTGTTCTTCTGCCGGAATGTCGTCATCAACGGGCGGTTTACCCATTGTTTTACGCAGAGTCGCACGTTCCTGACGCGCCCAGGTCAATGCGCGCTCCATCAGAACATCTGCGCCGTTACCAATCCAGGTTATAACGCGTTCTTCACCTGCGACGGGCAACTCCAGCGCATACAGCGCCATATCTACTGCGGTAGCCAAGCCAGGAGCACTGTCCACCAGCGTACCGTCGAGATCAAAAGCGACGCCGCGAATATCTTCAAACTTATTCATGACTTACCTTTGCCAGTTCACTGCGCATTTCATCAATGACTTTTTTGTAGTCTGGCTGGTCGAAGATTGCCGAACCAGCAACAAACATATCCGCGCCCGCCGCAGCGATTTCGCCAATGTTGTTCACCTTCACGCCACCGTCCACTTCCAGTCGAATGTCAAAGCCAGACTCGTCGATACGACGACGTACTTCGCGCAGTTTATCCAGTGTTTGAGGAATGAAAGACTGACCGCCGAAACCAGGATTAACGGACATCAGCAGGATCACATCCAGCTTATCCATCACGTAATCCAGATAGCTCAGAGGTGTCGCCGGGTTAAATACCAGACCCGCTTTACAGCCATTTTCTTTAATCAGTTGCAGCGTGCGGTCAACATGCTCGGAGGCTTCTGGATGAAAGGTAATGATGCTGGCACCAGCGGCAGCGAAATCAGGCACAATGCGATCGACGGGTTTCACCATCAGATGTACGTCGATAGGGGCGGTAATGCCGTAGTTACGCAAGGATTTCAGCACCATTGGCCCAATCGTCAGATTGGGAACATAGTGGTTATCCATGACGTCAAAATGCACGACATCAGCGCCAGCTGCCAGGGCTTTTGCGGTATCTTCACCCAGGCGGGCAAAATCAGCCGACAGAATTGAGGGGGCAATCAAATACTGTTTCATCCGCTTCTCCTTGAGAATTATTTTTTCGCGGGTGAAACGACTCCTGGTTTGTACAAAGCCAGCAGTTCGTCCACCTTTTTACGTGTGCCGCCGTTGCTGCTTATACTGCGTCGAACTTTGACGACATGCAATTTTGCGCGCTGATACCACTCACGCGTTAACATCGTATCGTGATTGGAGATCAGCACAGGAATATGGCGATCAACCAGACCTTCGGCGATCTCCGCCAGATGCGCTTGTTGTTCAAGCGTAAAACTGTTTGTGTGATACGCCGTAAAGTTGGCGGTCGCAGACAGCGGTGCATAAGGCGGATCGCAATAGACGACGGATGCATCATCTGCGCGTGCCATGCTATCGGCGTAAGACTCACAATAGAAAAAGGCATTCTGCGCTTTTTCAGCGAAGTGATACAACTCTGCTTCCGGGAAATAGGGTTTTTTGTAGCGGCCAAACGGCACGTTAAACTCACCGCGCAGATTGTAACGACACAGGCCGTTGTAACCGTAGCGGTTCAAATATAAAAACAGTACCGCCCGACGGAACGGATCCTGGCTTTTGTTGAACTCTTCGCGGAACTGATAGTAAACCTCGGCGCAATTTGTTTCGGGAACAAACAGCTCGCGTGCGGCCTGTACGTACTCATCAGTACGCATCTTCACAATGTTATAGAGACTGATCAGGTCGCTATTGATATCGGCAAGGATATAACGAGAAAAGTCGGTGTTGAGAAACACCGACCCGGCACCTACAAAAGGCTCAACCAGACATTCGCCCTTGGGCAAATGCCGTTTAATATCATCAAGCAGGGGATACTTGCCCCCTGCCCACTTCAAAAAAGCGCGATTTTTCTTCATGCTGACTAACTAATTACACCTTCTCCGGCTGTGGAGAAAGCTCCGACAGCATCCAGCGCTTCAGGCAACTCCCGCAACAATAAACCATTGCGGGAGATAACCTTGATTACTTCAGATCGGCCTGTACCTGACGCAGCGGTTTCGCCCACGGGTTTTTGGCCTGGACATCGGCTGGCAATGTAGATACCGCTTTTTTCGCCTCTTCTTTCGAAGCGTACACGCCAGAAACCAGGACATACCACGGCTGACCATTACGCGTCGTTTCATAGACAACGTAGTTTTTCAGATTCTCTTTCTTCGCCCAACCGTTCAGGTTGTCGTAGTTAGAGGAACTGCTCAGCTGCAGAGTGTAATGGCTGGACGGTGCCGATTTCAACGAACCCACATTACCTGCGGTCTTCCCTCCAGCGGCTGGTGTTGCCGTGGTTTGCGCCGGGGATGCCGTCTGTACTGGAGCCGTAGTTGCGGTCTCTTTTGGTGCTGGCGTAGAGGTCGCAGCCGGTGCCTTCGTGCTTGCCACAGGAGCAGCTGGTTCAGTACGCTTCGGCGTCTGTGCTACCGGCTTCGGCTCCGTTTTCACGGTTGCTTGCGGTTTTTTCGGTTCAATCACCGCCTGCTGGCGAGCTGGACGCGTAGTGGCCGGACGTTCAGCGGTTTGCGTTTTCGCCGTGTCACGCGATGCATTGCCATTGCGAACAGGCGCGACCGTCGCGGGTTCAGTCGGCAACGTGGAATTGACCGCCACATTATTCAACTGTTGCTGATTTTGTGGCTGGGTCAGCGCATTGTTCAGGTCACCCTGCACTTCAACACGTTGTTGACCATCCGTTGCCGCCGGGGTTTGCCCTTGAGTCGGCGTAGAAGAGATCGGCGGCAGAGAAACATCCTGCTGAGTATTTTCCGCAGACGTGGTTCCCGGCGCTGGCTGCACACCATTCGCCTGATCGGTCGCATTGCCTGCAAGATCAATACTCTTCTCGCCAGACGCGGTTTGATCGCTGGAAGAGGTCGAGGGGGCTTTTAGCGCAGAACCGATACCGATGATCAACAGCAGGAGAACCAGAATGCCGACCCCCATCATCATATACTGACGAGAAGCGGGTTTACTGGCTGCTTTTTTGCGCTTACGCGGACGACGCTCTACGCGCTCTTCATCCACGATTTCATCTTCGGATTCGTCAATTTCTTCTTCGATTTCCGGCTCATCATTGCGCTCTTTTTGCGCACGAGTCGGGCGGCGATCGTCAGTGTCATCAAGTTCAATATCATCAAAATTGATCTGCGGTTCGCCACGTTCAGTACGCTCAGAACGTTCAGAAGATTGACGAGAACGACCAGTACGACGATCGCTGGGATCGGGTTTCAGCTCGTCTTCTGGTTTGAATTCATCCATTTAACACCCCACTAAAAGGTTAATGCTTACCACGTTGCAATTAACCTGAAGCTAATAGACCGCTTGATAAGCGGCCTGACCTTTCTTGTTGTTACGCTGATTGACAATCGGCAATGGCGTTAAGAACAAGCTCGTGCGAAACGCCGCTGCGAACTTCACTCTTACCAATTGCCAACGGAAGAATTAAGCGCATCTCTCCCGCAAGGACTTTCTTGTCACGCAGCATATGCGGTAAATACGCCTGCGCGGACATTTCGCGCGGCCCATTGACCGGTAACCCAGCCCGCGTGAGCAGGGTTATAATACGCTGCGTTTCGGCAGAACTAAACTGCCCGAGACGTTCCGACGTCCGCGCCGCCATCACCATACCCGCAGCAACCGCTTCACCGTGTAACCAATTGCCATACCCCATTTCAGCTTCAATGGCATGACCAAAGGTATGTCCCAGATTCAGTAAAGCACGTAACCCGGTTTCGCGCTCGTCGGCGGCGACAACTTCTGCCTTCAGTTCACAACAACGGCGAATACAGTACGCCATTGCCGGACCGTCCAGACGCAACAACGCATCCAGATTCTCTTCCAGCCAGTTAAAAAACGCACCGTCAAGAATAATGCCGTATTTGATGACTTCTGCCAGCCCCGACGCTAACTCACGCGGGGGAAGCGTTTTCAGACAGTCGAGATCCACCACCACTGAAGCAGGCTGGTAGAACGCGCCAATCATGTTTTTACCGAGGGGATGGTTGACCGCAGTTTTGCCGCCAACGGAGGAATCGACCTGCGACAGTAACGTCGTCGGGACTTGAATGAAACGTACACCGCGCTGATAACTCGCCGCCGCAAAGCCGGTCAGATCGCCCACTACGCCGCCGCCAAGCGCCACCAGCGTAGTATCGCGACCATGCGGCTTTTGTAACAACGCCGTAAAGACGGTATCGAGTACAGCCAGGCTTTTATACTGCTCGCCGTCAGGGAGGATAACGCTATCGACGTTAACACCCGCCTGTTCAAGTACGCCGCGGACCTTATCGAGATACAGAGGAGCCAGGGTTTCGTTGGTAACCAACATGACCTGCTCGCCCGATTTCAGCGGTAAGAATGAAGCTGGTTCATTAAACAAACCAGATGCGATGGTAATTGGGTAACTACGTTCCCCGAGAGTAACGACAATCCTCTCCATAACGCGACATCCACCTTAATTACTGTACCCGCAGACGAGTGTATATAAAGCCAGAATTAGTTGCTTTCCAGCATGTGAATAATCTGGTTTGCGACCACTTTAGCGCTTTGATCATCAGTACGAATGGTCACGTCGGCAATCTCTTCATACAGCGGATTGCGTTCATTGGCCAACGCTTCCAGAACTTCACGCGGCGGTGTTTCAACGTGCAGCAACGGGCGTTTTTTATCACGCTGCGTGCGTGCAAGTTGCTTTTCGATGGTCGTTTCAAGATAAACGACAACGCCACGTGCGGAAAGACGGTTACGCGTTTCGCGGGATTTCACAGAGCCGCCGCCAGTAGCCAGCACAATACCCTGTTTCTCGGTCAACTCATTGATGACCTTTTCTTCGCGATCGCGGAAGCCTTCTTCGCCTTCTAAATCGAAAACCCAGCCCACATCAGCTCCGGTTCGTTTCTCAATCTCTTGATCGGAATCGTAAAATTCCATATTGAGTTGTTGAGCTAACTGGCGCCCAATAGTGCTTTTTCCGGCACCCATAGGCCCAACCAGAAAGATATTGCGTTTCTCTGCCATTTTTTCGGTACTACTAAGACTATTCGTTAATGATAAACCCGCTTCGCTCAGAGAGCGCCGCAGGACATGAACTGAAACCTCATAAGATATTGCGAGAGTCAGACTGAAAATTATCTCAATACTCCAGCGGGTTTGGCAACTGAATAAATCACCCATCCCTCTGCATATCTGGTCGCTGCAAGCGCGCTGCCTTGCTACCACCGCTCTGGCGATAAATCACCGGGTAAGATTAGCGTAAAAAAGACAGCAAAATGCCGCCTGAATGATAAATCATCATCATGGAACGCAGGCAGCGAAGAGCACCAACTCTCAAATCGGTACTCCTTGTATGCTAAATACCTGCGCGCGTCAAATAGATGAAACACGTTCAGCGTAAAAACATTACCGCTTTTACGGCTGTCTACTCACTGGAAACCAGTCGTGGCGTGATAAACACCACTAACTCGCGTCGTTCATCTTCTTTTCCGTCATGACGAAATAATTGCCCGAACCAGGGAATGTCGCCAAGTAACGGTACGCTATCCTGACCCGATTTATTTTTACGGGTAAAAATGCCGCCCAGCGCCAACGTTTCTCCGCTTTTGACCTCGACCTGCGTTTCGATCTCTTGCTTATCAATCGCCAGCACTTCGCCATCTGCCTGCTGTAGCACCTGCCCCGGAACGTTCTGGCTGATGTGTAATTTCAGCCGGATGCGACCTTTTTGTAACACCGTGGGCGTGACCTCCATCCCCAGGACTGCCTCTTTAAATTCCACCGACGTCGCGCCACTTTCCCCGCTGGAAACCTGATATGGAATTTCGCTCCCCTGTTTAATGCTGGCAGGCTGAAGATGTGAGGCCAGCAGACGCGGACTGGCGATAATATCCAGCTGCTGTTTTTGTTCGAGCGCGGAAAGCTCAAGATCCAGTAAACGTCCGTTGATGCGTCCAATGTTAAAACCGACATGCGTTGTCGCCGTCGCTACGGAGAGGTCGCTGCCAAGCGTGGTGACTTGCCCAACGCCACCAGCTTGTTGCGCATCGGCCAGCGTCCATTTCACGCCTAACTCACGCAAACTTTTTTCATTAATGGTGACAATATGCGCCGACAGCTCAACCTGCCCGACCGGCAGATCCATTTGCGCTACCCACTGTTCAAGCGTGCTTAGCGCCGTTTTGTTATCTCGCAGCAAAAGGCGATTGGTGCGTTTATCGACGGTCATACTCCCTTTGGCACTCAGTAGCTTCTCCCCCGCTTTCGCCAGCTCTCCGGCGTCGGCGTATTGCAGAGTAATATTGCGATTTTCCAGCGGCAGATTTGCCTGCGCCCGCGTCTGCTCCGCCTCCTGGCGGGCGATATTGTCATTCTGCCAGGCAACGGAATGCACCGAGAGAATATTGCCTTCCTGCCGCGTTATCAGTCCGGCGCTTTTCACTACAGTTTGTAGTGCCTGCTTCCAGGGAACATCTGTTAGATGTAACGACACCGTACCGCTGACGTCTGGCGACACCACCAGGTTCAACTTCTCCTGTTCAGCCAGCGCCTGCAACACCTGAGCTACCGGAACGTCATCCACCATCAGCGTCACTTTTTGCGGCTTTGCCGCCTGTACGCCGGGTATCAGCATCAACAGTAGTGCGGCTATCCATTGCTTCATTTGTATCTCCTTGCCGTTGCCACAACCATTGTGGCGGTTCGCAGTTTGTCCCGGTACCCAGCGTTAGTACGTCTGGCGTCAGCTGTAAAATTGTCCAGCCGTTTTCCAGCACATCGTTTTGCTGCACCCGTCGCCATTTCTTTTGCCCGTCTTTTATTACACCGATGATGCGCTCGCCTCGCCCTACTATCCCCTGATAGCGCCACTGGCTAAGTTCGCTAATCCGGCATAGATCTTCCGGCGGTTTAAAAGGGTCACGCATACCGGTTAAAAGGCACAATGCAATACCTGCCAACAACCAGCGTTTACCCCTCATGCGGCGTCTCCAGTTGTAGCGTGAACAAAAGATCATCACCTTCCACGCTTAACGAAAAACGGCTCACGCTGACGTTGCGCTCTGCCAGCCGTGTAAATGCCGACGGCACTGCTTCCCACAGCGTTTTCAACGCCAACTCACCTCCCTGCGCGGATGGATGCCAGGAAACCAGTTGCGCGCCGGGCAACTGAAAATCCAGTGGCGAAAAGGGCAGCGTTTTTTCCTCGCTGAAGGGAGTGGTGTCTACCTGGCGAGACAGTGCGGCCCACTGCTGGTGATGACTCGCCCGTAGTCGAATTAATACGTCGCGCTCTTCCTGGTGTGTCGATGACAGAAAAATGAGCGTAACTAACATCAGCAACCAGACTGCCCAGCAAAGCTGGCGGAGGCGGGGTGATGTGGCGAACCACCAGTCAAAGAACATGTTCATCGCTAACCTTCCTTGTTAACTGATACTCAAATTGCCAGTGTCCCTGCGCATCCTGCTGCGTGGCCCCCCGCTGATTGAGATGAAAAGACGCATCCTGGCGGAGTGACGTTTCTAGTGCGTTTAACGCGGTAATGCTTGTTGTCAGCCCCTTGATCTCCAGCGTTCCCTGCTGCCAGCTTATCGTTGTCAGCCAGGCATGTTCGGGTAAAAGCGCCGCCAGTGCTTCCAGCGCAGATTGCCAGTCACGGGTAAATTGTCGCTGGCGCTGCCGTTGCAAACGCTGCTCACGAATTTGTTGGCGTTCCAGCAAACGTGGTTTCGTTATCTGTAAGCTGCGAGCGAGTTGTTGTTCCGCCTGAAGCAAAACGGCGTTTACGCGTGCTTCGGCGTTGCTTGTCAGACGCAGTATTAGCGTAATCCCGACGGCCAGCAGCAGAGGCGCAACGAACATCAGCAACCAGAAACGCAGAAAAGCGGTCCGGCGTTGCTGTCGCCAGGGCAAAAAATTAATTGGCGGGTTCATCAGTTCGCCTTCCCTAGCGCCAGCCCCAGCGCGATGGCAAAGTCTCCACCTGGCGGCGGTAGCGGCGGCTGACGAACAGAAACGGCCTCCCAGGGATCAAATCCGCCTTCGCCACATAGCGCGACGCTGTCGGGATCAACGGATAACGCTGCCGCCAGCTCCTTCGCGCTAGTCATCCCCACCGCCAGTTTGCGCCCCCAGCTATAGCGCGTCGCCCACAGCCACTGTTCGTTATCACGCCAGGCCAGACATTGCTGATGAGAAGGTAAAAAAGGCAGGAATTGCTGTAATGCACTGGCATCCGGGGTGATCGCGCTAACATGAACACGCAACCTTTCTGCCAGAGTAAGCAGCGTTGCCAGCTCTTTGCTTTGCGCGGCAGTCACGTTATAGGCGGGACTGAGTGAGTCTTCGCTGTAATCGAAGCGCAGGGAGTCCGGATCCATATCCAGCTCGCGGGCCATCGTCCCGGACAGCCAGGCCGTTTGCTCCCGCTCACCAAGGGACATCGACGGGCGCGGAAATGACCGCTGTAATGTGCGACTGGCGGGAAACGCCAACATAATGTGATGACGCTGCGGCAGTTCGCGGCTCCACGGTAACAACGTTTTAGCCAGCCGCTGCGCATCAACAATCCGCCCATCTTTGATAATGTCATTCTCCAGCGGCAACCGCCACCAGCGTTGCAAAAAGCATTCTTTTGCGCCCCGCACGATCGCAACCGCTACCGCTTCTTGCTGTTGTAAATGCAAACCAATTTGCCAGATCTTAAATGCCATTGTGATGATCTCCTTATCACCCGTCACTCTGACGGGTATATCAATGCGTCTGGCTTGCCTTTATACTACCGCGCGTTTGTTTATAAACTGCCCAAATGAAACTAAATGGGAAATTTCCAGTGAAGTTCGTAAAGTATTTTTTGATCCTTGCAGTCTGTTGCATTCTGCTGGGAGCAGGCTCGATTTATGGCCTATACCGCTACATCGAGCCACAACTGCCGGATGTGGCGACATTAAAAGATGTTCGCCTGCAAATTCCGATGCAGATTTACAGCGCCGATGGCGAGCTGATTGCTCAATACGGTGAGAAACGTCGTATTCCGGTTACGTTGGATCAAATCCCGCCGGAGATGGTGAAAGCCTTTATCGCGACAGAAGACAGCCGCTTCTACGAGCATCACGGCGTTGACCCGGTGGGGATCTTCCGTGCGGCAAGTGTGGCGCTGTTCTCCGGCCACGCGTCACAAGGGGCGAGTACCATTACCCAGCAGCTGGCGAGAAACTTCTTCCTCAGTCCAGAACGCACGCTGATGCGTAAGATTAAGGAAGTCTTCCTCGCTATTCGCATTGAACAGTTGCTGACGAAAGACGAGATCCTCGAGCTTTATCTGAACAAGATTTACCTCGGTTACCGCGCCTATGGTGTCGGTGCTGCGGCACAAGTCTATTTCGGAAAAACGGTCGACCAACTGACGCTGAACGAAATGGCGGTGATAGCCGGGCTGCCGAAAGCGCCTTCCACCTTTAATCCGCTCTACTCAATGGATCGTGCCGTCGCGCGGCGTAACGTCGTACTGTCGCGGATGCTGGATGAAGGGTATATCACCCAACAACAGTTCGATCAGACACGCACTGAGGCGATTAACGCTAACTATCACGCGCCGGAGATTGCTTTCTCTGCGCCGTACCTGAGCGAAATGGTGCGCCAGGAGATGTATAACCGTTATGGCGAAAGTGCCTATGAAGACGGTTATCGCATTTACACCACCATCACCCGCAAAGTACAGCAGGCCGCACAGCAGGCAGTACGTAATAACGTGCTGGACTACGACATGCGCCACGGCTATCGCGGCCCGGCAAATGTGCTGTGGAAAGTGGGCGAATCGGCGTGGGATAACAACAAGATTACCGATACGTTGAAGGCGCTGCCGACCTATGGTCCTCTGCTGCCTGCCGCAGTCACCAGCGCCAATCCTCAGGAAGCGACGGCGATGCTGGCGGACGGGTCGACCGTCGCATTGAGTATGGAAGGCGTTCGCTGGGCGCGTCCTTACCGTTCGGATACTCAGCAGGGACCGACGCCGCGTAAAGTGACCGATGTTCTGCAAACGGGACAGCAAATCTGGGTTCGTCAGGTTGGCGATGCATGGTGGCTGGCACAAGTGCCGGAAGTGAACTCGGCGCTGGTGTCGATCAATCCGCAAAACGGTGCCGTTATGGCGCTGGTCGGTGGCTTTGATTTCAATCAGAGCAAGTTTAACCGCGCCACCCAGGCACTGCGTCAGGTAGGTTCCAACATCAAACCGTTCCTCTACACCGCGGCGATGGATAAAGGTCTGACGCTGGCAAGTATGTTGAACGATGTGCCAATTTCCCGCTGGGACGCAGGTGCCGGTTCTGACTGGCAGCCGAAGAACTCACCACCGCAGTATGCCGGTCCAATTCGCTTACGTCAGGGACTGGGCCAGTCGAAAAACGTAGTGATGGTACGCGCAATGCGGGCGATGGGCGTCGACTACGCTGCAGAATATCTGCAACGCTTCGGCTTCCCGGCGCAAAACATTGTCCACACCGAATCGCTGGCGCTGGGTTCAGCGTCCTTCACCCCAATGCAGGTGGCGCGCGGCTACGCGGTCATGGCGAACGGCGGCTTCCTGGTGGACCCGTGGTTTATCAGCAAAATTGAAAACGATCAGGGCGGCGTGATTTTCGAAGCGAAACCGAAAGTAGCCTGCCCGGAATGCGATATTCCGGTGATTTACGGTGATACGCAGAAATCGAACGTGCTGGAAAATAACGATGTTGAAGATGTCGCTATCTCCCGCGAGCAGCAGAATGTTTCTGTGCCAATGCCGCAGCTGGAGCAGGCAAATCAGGCGTTAGTGGCGAAGACTGGCGCGCAGGAGTACGCACCGCACGTCATCAACACACCGCTGGCATTCCTGATTAAGAGTGCCTTGAACACCAATATTTTTGGTGAACCAGGCTGGCAGGGTACTGGCTGGCGAGCAGGTCGTGATTTACAACGGCATGATATAGGCGGAAAAACGGGTACCACTAACAGTTCGAAAGATGCGTGGTTCTCGGGTTACGGTCCGGGCGTTGTGACCTCGGTCTGGATTGGCTTTGATGATCACCGTCGTAATCTCGGTCATACAACGGCTTCCGGAGCGATTAAAGATCAGATCTCAGGTTACGAAGGCGGTGCCAAGAGTGCCCAACCTGCATGGGACGCTTATATGAAAGCCGTTCTTGAAGGTGTGCCGGAGCAGCCGCTGACGCCGCCGCCGGGTATTGTGACGGTGAATATCGATCGCAGCACCGGGCAGTTAGCTAATGGTGGCAACAGCCGCGAAGAGTATTTCATCGAAGGTACGCAGCCGACACAACAGGCGGTGCACGAGGTGGGAACGACCATTATCGATAATGGCGAGGCACAGGAATTGTTCTGATTAAAAAGGCGCTTCGGCGCCTTTTTCTGTTTGCTGACAAAGTGTCACTTTATTTATACCGGATACGGCGTGAACACGTTATCCGCCTGGCAACATCGAGAAAAATCAATATATTGCAGGAGCCGCGCAGGCCTGATAAGCATTGTGCATCAGGCAAAGTTCACGCATTTACACTCGCCCCTGCTCCTTCAACCACTCGCGCACGAGGAACAGTGCGCTGACATTACGCGCTTCGTTGAAGTCAGGGTCTTCCAGCAAATCCATCATATGCGCCAGCGGCCAGCGCACCTGTGGTAGCGGCTCTGGCTCATCGCCTTCCAGCGATTCCGGATAGAGATCTTGCGCTACCACGATATTCATTTTGCTGGAAAAGTAAGACGGCGCCATGCTGAGCTTCTTCAAAAAAGTCAGATCGTTCGCACCAAATCCCACTTCTTCTTTTAGCTCGCGGTTAGCGGCTTCGTAGACGCTTTCACCCGGATCAATTAATCCTTTCGAAAAACCTAATTCGTAGGATTCAGTTCCCACTGCGTATTCGCGGATCAGGATCAGGTGATCGTCCACAATCGGCACAATCATCACTGCTTCCCGGTTAGTTGGACGCATTCGTTCATAAACACGCCGCACGCCATTGCTGAACTCCAGATCCACGCTTTCGACGGTAAACAGTCGGGAACGGGCTACAGTTTCAACATTCAGAATGGTGGGTTTTTGTAATGATTTGCTCATCGTGGGATCTATGCTGTGAAATCAGCGGTTATTGTGCGATATCGGACACGCTTTCGGCAATGTGAATTGCATGTTATTTACATTTATGTAACTTATTAAATAATCATCCTCAAATCAAATTAAAAGTCAATAGGTTGAAATAACTCCAGGAATTTGCTGATATTCCGCCTTCAGAGGGTTTGCTATGATCAGCGGTTACTGTGATGTGCTTAATGATGCTCAAGTTAAACTCCACGCTTGCCGATAGCCAACCGCAGAATCATGTATTGTGTCCGGTGCGACTGACCACGCCTGACAGACTAAGTAAGATGGGGAAAGCATGAGCACCATTGTGATTTTTTTAGCTGCTTTGCTGGCCTGCTCACTACTTGCGGGATGGCTGATAAAAGTGCGATCCAGACGGCGTCAACTGCCCTGGACCAACGCTTTCGCAGACGCGCAAACGCGCAAACTCACACCTGAAGAACGTAGCGCCGTTGAAAATTATCTTGAGAGCCTGACGCAGGTATTACAGGTGCCTGGCCCAACGGGAGCCAGCGCGGCACCGATCTCTCTGGCGCTGAATGCCGAAAGCAACAACGTCATGATGCTAACACACGCTATCACGCGTTACGGCATCTCTACCGACGATCCGAATAAATGGCGTTACTACCTCGATTCGGTAGAAGTCCACCTGCCCCCTTTCTGGGAGCAGTACATCAACGATGAGAATACCGTTGAACTGATTCATACCGATTCGCTGCCGCTGGTTATTTCACTCAACGGTCATACGCTGCAGGAGTACATGCAGGAAACTCGCGGCTATGCCTTGCAACCTGTTCCGTCAACACAGGCGTCGATTCGCGGGGAAGAGAGTGAGCAAATCGAGCTACTCAATATTCGCAAAGAAACGCACGAAGAGTATGCGCTAAGTCGTCCGCGCGGGCTGCGCGAAGCGTTGCTGATTGTCGCCTCCTTCCTGATGTTCTTTTTCTGCCTGATTACCCCGGATGTATTTGTTCCGTGGCTGGCAGGCGGCGCGTTACTGCTGCTGGGCGCAGGACTGTGGGGGCTATTCGCGCCCCCGGCAAAATCCTCCCTGCGGGAAATTCATTGTCTACGCGGCACACCCCGTCGTTGGGGATTGTTTGGCGAAAACGATCAGGAACAGATCAACAATATTTCACTCGGTATTATCGACCTGGTCTATCCCGCACACTGGCAGCCCTACATTGCTCAGGATCTTGGTCAACAAACCGATATCGATATCTATCTCGACCGCCACGTAGTGCGTCAGGGGCGATATCTTTCGCTGCATGATGAAGTAAAAAACTTTCCGTTACAGCACTGGCTGCGCAGTACGATTATCGCTGCGGGCTCGCTGCTGGTGCTGTTTATGCTGTTATTCTGGATCCCGCTGGATATGCCGCTGAAATTCACCCTCTCGTGGATGAAAGGCGCACAGACCATTGAAGCCACCAGCGTAAAACAACTGGCTGACGCTGGCGTGCGGGTTGGCGATACATTGCGTATTAGCGGTACGGGAATGTGTAATATTCGCACTTCCGGAACCTGGAGCGCGAAAACCAATTCACCTTTTTTACCGTTTGACTGCTCGCAGATCATCTGGAATGACGCCCGCTCATTGCCATTACCAGAATCTGAACTGGTCAACAAAGCGACGGCTTTGACCGAAGCAGTTAATCGCCAGCTGCACCCTAAACCGGAAGATGAATCTCGCGTCAGCGCCTCATTACGTTCAGCAATTCAAAAATCCGGCATGGTATTGCTTGATGATTTTGGCGACATTGTACTGAAGACAGCGGATTTATGTTCTGCCAAAGATGACTGCGTGCGACTGAAAAATGCGCTGGTCAATCTCGGCAACAGTAAAGACTGGGACGCGCTGGTAAAACGCGCCAACGCCGGGAAGCTCGATGGCGTGAATGTGTTATTACGCCCGGTGAGTGCGGAATCGCTGGATAATCTGGTGGCAACCTCCACCGCGCCGTTTATCACGCATGAAACAGCGCGAGCGGCACAATCACTAAACAGTCCGGCCCCCGGCGGATTCCTGATTGTCAGCGACGAAGGCAGCGATTTTGTTGATCAGCCCTGGCCTTCGGCATCACTTTACGACTACCCGCCGCAAGAACAGTGGAACGCTTTCCAGAAACTGGCACAAATGCTGATGCATACGCCGTTTAACGCCGAAGGTATCGTCACAAAAATCTTCACTGACGCCAATGGTACGCAACATATAGGCCTTCATCCGATCCCGGATCGTTCCGGCCTGTGGCGCTATCTCAGCACCACTCTGCTGCTACTGACGATGCTGGGTAGCGCCATTTATAATGGCGTACAGGCCTGGCGTCGTTACCAGCGTCATCGTACTCGCATGATGAAGATTCAGGCCTATTATGAAAGCTGCCTGAACCCGCAACTGATCACCCCTTCAGAAAGCCTTATCGAATAACACGTTTGCGCGGCAGGTTATGCTACCCTGTCGCGCAAATTGCTTCACTCTGGAGATTTCCCTCATGCATATCAACATTGCCTGGCAGGACGTAGATACCGTTCTGCTGGATATGGACGGCACGTTGCTCGACCTCGCCTTCGATAACTATTTCTGGCAAAAGCTGGTGCCTGAAACATGGGGCGCGAAAAACGGGGTTACGCCACAGGAAGCGATGGAATATATGCGCCAGCAATATCACGACGTACAGCATACGCTAAACTGGTACTGTCTTGATTACTGGAGTGAGCAACTGGGTCTGGATATCTGTGCGATGACCACCGAGATGGGACCGCGTGCCGTACTGCGTGAAGATACCATTCCGTTTCTTGAGGCACTGAAAGCCAGCGGTAAGCAGCGAATTTTGCTCACCAATGCGCATCCGCACAACCTGGCGGTAAAACTTGAGCATACCGGTCTGGACGCACACCTTGATTTATTACTTTCCACCCACACATTTGGTTATCCGAAAGAGGATCAGCGGTTATGGCATGCGGTGGCCGAAGCTACGGGTCTTAAAGCTGAAAGAACACTGTTTATTGATGACAGCGAAGCGATTCTCGATGCTGCCGCGCAATTTGGTATTCGTTACTGCCTCGGTGTGACTAATCCTGACTCCGGGATTGCCGAGAAACAGTATCAACGCCATCCGTCACTGAATGACTACCGCCGCCTGATCCCCTCGCTAATGTGAAGGAGACGCCATGAAAGAAAAACCTGCTGTTGAGGTTCGACTGGATAAATGGCTATGGGCTGCCCGTTTTTATAAAACCCGCGCGCTGGCCCGTGAAATGATTGAAGGCGGTAAGGTGCATTACAACGGGCAGCGCAGCAAGCCGAGCAAAATCGTCGAGCTGAATGCCACGCTCACTCTGCGCCAGGGAAATGACGAACGCACGGTGATTGTAAAGGCGATTACTGAACAGCGTCGCCCCGCCAGCGAGGCAGCCTTGCTGTATGAAGAGACTGCGGAAAGTGTAGAGAAACGCGAAAAAATGGCGCTGGCACGTAAACTTAATGCCTTAACCATGCCGCACCCGGACCGACGCCCGGACAAAAAAGAGCGCCGCGACCTGTTACGATTTAAACACGGCGACAGTGAATAACTGTCACCTGCAAGAGAGATGATTATGCCGCAACATGACCAATTACATCGCTATCTGTTTGAAAACTTTGCCGTTCGCGGCGAACTGGTAACCGTTTCGGAAACCCTGCAACAGATCCTTGAGAATCACGATTATCCGCAGCCCGTTAAAAACGTGCTGGCAGAACTGCTGGTTGCGACCAGCCTGTTAACCGCTACGCTGAAGTTTGATGGTGATATCACCGTACAGCTGCAAGGCGACGGTCCGATGAATCTGGCGGTTATTAACGGTAACAACAACCAGCAGATGCGCGGTGTAGCGCGCGTGCAGGGAGAAATTCCAGAAAATGCCGACCTGAAAACGCTGGTCGGCAATGGTTACGTGGTGATCACCATCACCCCGAGCGAAGGCGAACGCTATCAGGGCGTGGTGGGTCTGGAAGGTGATACCCTGGCGGCCTGCCTGGAAGATTACTTTATGCGTTCTGAACAGCTGCCGACGCGCCTGTTTATTCGCACCGGCGACGTAGACGGCAAACCGGCTGCAGGCGGTATGTTGTTGCAGGTAATGCCTGCGCAAAATGCCCAGCAGGACGACTTTGACCACCTGGCGACGCTAACCGAAACCATCAAAACCGAAGAACTGCTGACTTTACCGGCAAACGAAGTGTTGTGGCGTTTGTATCACGAAGAAGAGGTGACGGTTTACGATCCGCAGGATGTGGAGTTCAAATGCACCTGCTCGCGTGAACGTTGCGCCGACGCGCTAAAAACGCTGCCGGATGAAGAAGTCGATAGCATCCTGGCGGAAGATGGCGAAATTGACATGCATTGTGATTACTGCGGTAACCACTATCTGTTCAATGCGATGGATATTGCTGAAATCCGCAACAACGCGTCTCCGGCAGATCCGCAAGTTCATTAATGAGTATGTCCGGCAGAGAGGGCTCTGCCGGATTTTACGACGTAATGGCCTGATGCGCTGCGCTTACCAGGCCTATGAAATAAATCGCAAGTTATTTTGGTCAGATACAGCGTCGTATCCGTTAAAAGCGTTGTCACTTACTTAAGTTTATTTCCAGCGTTTCACCATCTACCGTCAGATCGCGCCACGCTTTAGGCCTCGTCCCCAGCTTTCCATCCTTCGCAGCAGCGAGTAATTTTTCTTTCGTTATTTGGCGCGGAAGTAAACTCATATCAAGCGCGTCCCATTCTTTTCTATCTGAGTCAAAGCCATAGACAATGACTCTGTCATCATTAAAAGCAAACAGGATCCGCTCCGCCTGACCATCACTATTCAGATCTTGCTCGACCAGTACGCAGGCGTCTTTTTCAATACAGGTCATCACGTTAAAGCGATCCTGGATTAAGGCCGACCAGAATGTCGCATCCGGTTTACCAGAACCTGGGGCAATTAACACATTATCGGCTAATACTTTTTCCGATACCTGTTCCTGAAGATGTTGCTCTCCATCTAACGCCATCAGCAGATCCCGCGCGCGTTTCGGGTCTTTCATAAACCCGGCATCGCTTTTCAGCGACTCAAGCGCCGCACGTCCATAGCGACCGCTCTGTTCGAGCATGTAGATAGTTACCTGGTCTGGCGTGTTTTTGCCGCTCTGATAACGCGCCATATGACTGTTCACGCTAATGCGCATACTGTCCAGCACCGGCGAATTAAGAAGCACCAGCATTACCAACACCAATAACGAAACCGCAAGGTTCACTTTGCCCTGAAGATCAAGGGGATTTTGCCCTTTACGCCAGACGATACTGACAAAATACCCCAGTGACCATACCAGTAACACCAGCACCGCCAGCGCGCCCTGCAAGCGGTCGACAGTCCAGCCGTACTGAGCGACCCGCAGCCATAACGCCCAGGCGGCGACGAACACATACAGCGGAGCAACCAGCAAAGCGGTTTTAATCAGGCAACGCAACGGCCCCGTCCAGGGAAGAGACGCTTTTTGCGGATCGCGGACAATAGCCATTAAGATCAATTGCAAAAAGGCCAGCGTTAACAGCAACCCAGCGGCGGAGATGTGGCGAGAAATCGCGCTCAGGCCCGTAAACGGCAGGGTGATAATAAACATCAGGGTTAGCAATGATACTAACGGCAGCAACCCCGTGGCGATTAACGTGAACAACTTTTGAATAGAGTCGATTAAACGTGACTGTGTACGCGCGAGGATCACCGCCAGCGCGGTAACCAGACCTAACGTTAGATAAATAAACCAGTCGGTTGCAAAAAAGAGCGTTTTGAAAAACGTGATGCCAACAAGTTTAAACAACTCACTCCACAGTAAAAGCACCAGCCACGTCAGGCCATTGGCGAGAAAAATCACCAGTAATATAAGTACGTTATGCCATACTGACTGGTAAAAATAGCGATAGCGGCTACTGTCATTGCGGATGCGAAGGCTTTGTTGTATCCACGGTAGCAACAACATTGCCATCAGCAGCAGATAGCAGCCAAAATCCCAAATCGCCTTTTCAGCTCTCCAGGGGTTCATGCCATCAATTTGCCACTTTAGCCAACCGCTCATCCCTAGCGTGGCAATAAACACCAGCGCCAGCCATCCCCAAAGGCGCTTCTGTTTAAAGGAGATCACGGAGAAGAGTAAAACGGATGAAAACGCGACGGTCGCAGGCACGCCATAAACAATCCAACTGTGATTTTTTCCGGAAAGCCAGGCGATCAGCAGGTAGCAAACCAGACCCTGAAGTAATCCGGTAGCAATCATCCCCCAGCGTGTTGCGGGTGAAAGTTCAACGTTATCCATGTTAGTTATCCAGAATCAAAAAGTGGGTTAATTATCGCATCCGGGACGTAGTATTTTGCTTTTTTCAGAAAATAATCAAAAAAAGTTAGCGTGGTGAATCGATACTTTACCGATTGAATTTGCATCAATTTCATTAAGGAATGCGATTCCACTCACAATATTCCCGCCATATAAACCAAGATTTAACCTTTTGAGAACATTTTCCACACCTAAAATGCTATTTCTGCGATAATAGCAATCGTTTCGTGACAGGAATCACGGAGTTTTTTGTCAAATATGAATTTCTCCAGATACGTAAATCTATGAGCCTTGTCGCGGTTAACACCCCCAAAAAGACTTTACTATTCAGGCAATACATATTGGCTAAGGAGCAGTGAAATGCGCGTTAACAATGGTTTGACCCCGCAAGAACTCGAGGCTTATGGTATCAGTGACGTACATGATATCGTTTACAACCCAAGCTACGACCTGCTGTATCAGGAAGAGCTCGATCCGAGCCTGACAGGTTATGAGCGCGGGGTGTTAACTAATCTGGGTGCCGTTGCCGTCGATACCGGGATCTTCACCGGTCGTTCACCAAAAGATAAGTATATCGTCCGTGACGATACCACTCGCGATACTTTCTGGTGGGCAGACAAAGGCAAAGGTAAGAACGACAACAAACCTCTCTCTCCGGAAACCTGGCAGCATCTTAAAGGCCTGGTGACCAAACAGCTTTCCGGCAAACGTCTGTTCGTTGTCGACGCTTTCTGTGGTGCGAACCCGGATACTCGTCTTTCCGTCCGTTTCATCACCGAAGTGGCCTGGCAGGCGCATTTTGTCAAAAACATGTTTATTCGCCCGAGCGATGAAGAGCTGGCAGGTTTCAAACCAGACTTTATCGTTATGAACGGTGCGAAGTGCACTAACCCGCAGTGGAAAGAACAGGGTCTGAACTCCGAAAACTTCGTGGCGTTTAACCTGACCGAGCGCATGCAGCTGATTGGCGGCACCTGGTACGGCGGCGAAATGAAGAAAGGGATGTTCTCAATGATGAACTACCTGCTGCCGCTGAAAGGTATCGCTTCTATGCACTGCTCCGCCAACGTTGGTGAGAAAGGCGATGTTGCGGTGTTCTTCGGCCTTTCCGGCACCGGTAAAACCACCCTTTCCACCGACCCGAAACGTCGCCTGATTGGCGATGACGAACACGGCTGGGACGATGACGGTGTGTTTAACTTTGAAGGCGGCTGCTACGCAAAAACTATCAAGCTGTCGAAAGAAGCGGAACCTGAAATCTACAACGCTATCCGTCGTGATGCGCTGCTGGAAAACGTCACCGTGCGTGAAGATGGCACTATCGACTTTGATGATGGTTCAAAAACCGAGAACACCCGCGTTTCTTATCCGATCTATCACATCGAAAACATCGTTAAGCCGGTGTCCAAAGCGGGCCACGCAACTAAAGTTATCTTCCTGACCGCAGACGCCTTTGGTGTGCTGCCGCCGGTTTCTCGTCTGACTGCCGATCAAACCCAGTATCACTTCCTCTCTGGCTTCACCGCCAAACTGGCTGGTACAGAGCGCGGCATCACCGAACCGACGCCAACCTTCTCCGCCTGCTTCGGCGCGGCATTCCTGTCGCTGCACCCGACTCAGTACGCAGAAGTGCTGGTGAAACGTATGCAGGCAGCGGGTGCGCAGGCGTATCTGGTTAACACCGGCTGGAACGGCACTGGCAAACGTATCTCGATTAAAGATACCCGCGCCATTATCGACGCCATCCTCAACGGTTCGCTGGATAACGCAGAAACTTTCACTCTGCCGATGTTTAACCTGGCGATCCCAACCGAACTGCCGGGCGTAGACACGAAGATTCTCGATCCGCGTAACACCTACGCTTCCCCGGAACAGTGGCAGGAAAAAGCCGAAACGCTGGCGAAACTGTTTATCGACAACTTCGATAAATACACCGACACCCCTGCGGGTGCCGCGCTGGTAGCGGCTGGTCCGAAGCTGTAATCAGCTGATATCTCATTGACCCCTTATCCAAACGGATAAGGGTTTTTTTTATCTAATTAGCTACCAATATGTACACGGTACACTTATAATTATCAATAGACCGCAGGATGCATTATGTTCACCTTTATTGAACTACAAGGATTTAGCAAACGCCGCCAGTTATTGCTACCTGATGATGAGTTCCGGGCTTTTCAGGAACTACTCATTCAAGATCCCACTGCCGGTGACATTATCGCAGGCACAGGCAGTTTTAGAAAAATTCGCTGGAACCGTTCTGGAATGGGGAAACGGGGTGGCATTCGGATAATTTATTACAACGTAACACGCAATGGCCGAATTTATCTGGCGTTGATTTATCCTAAAAATGAACAGGATGATTTAACAGAAGAACAAAGAAAGGCATTGAAACTATTGTCCGAGAAGCTGCTTTAATGTTGAAGCTCCACAAATTCCACCATGGCCGAAATGTCAACGGAGGCATTGAAAACAGATGAAAGATGAATTATTTGCTGATCTTCTTGCCAGCGCAGAAGAAATGGTACGCATCGAAAAGGGTGAAGAAACGCCTGAACCAGAGCACGTCCATACTTTTAGCGAAATCGATGTAAAAGCGATCCGTGAAGCAACGGGTTTACGTCAGCAAGATTTTGCTGTCGCCGTAGGGGTAAGTTATGACCTGGTCAAAAGCTGGGAAACCAAACGCCGTCAGCCTACCGGAGCACCCCGAAAATTGCTCCTGCTTTTGCAAGCGAATCCTTTCATTATCAATCAATTGAAAACAATCTAAAAACGGGAGGCACCTTCACCTCCCGTTTTATTTACCCTTCTTTTGTCATGCCCTGCGCCCGCGTTACCGGCACTGGCAGCCAGGCGCGAATGGAAAGCCCACCCCGTTCGCTGGTGCCAAGCTCCAGCATGCCGTTATGGTTATCCACGATACGCTGCACAATCGCCAGCCCTAATCCCGTGCCGCTAATAGTGCGCGCACTGTCGCCACGAACAAACGGCTGGAACAGGTGCTTACGTTGTTCCGGCGCAATACCCGGACCGTCATCTTCTACCTGGAACCAGGCGCGATTCGGCTCCGTGCCGCTACTGACTTTGATCCAGCCATTGCCGTAACGGGCGGCGTTGACCACCATATTCGCCACCGCGCGTTTGATCGACAGCGGGTGCATTTTCACCTCAATGCTGCCGGGGTAAAGCGCGGTTTCAATTTCCCGCTCATAGCCACTTTCGGCGGCAATCACCTCACCGAGCACTGCGTTGAGATCCGCCATTTCCATCGGCATCTCCTGCCCGGTGCGCAGGTAGTCGATAAACTGCTCAATGATGGCGTTGCACTCTTCGATATCTTTATTGATCGATTCTGCCAGGTAGCCATCCTGCTCGCTCATCATCTCGGTAGCCAGGCGAATGCGCGTCAGCGGCGTGCGTAAGTCATGACTTACCCCCGCCATCAGCAGCGTGCGATCATCCGCCAGTTGCTTAACACCAGCCGCCATATGGTTAAAGGCGCGAGTAACCGAACGCACCTCCGAAGCGCCATATTCACGCAGCGGCGGCGGAATAATCCCTTTACCGACCTGCAGAGCAGCATGTTCGAGATCGACCAACGGTCGGTTCTGGATACGGATAAACAGCCACGCCCCGCCTATCGCCAATAGCATAATCGCCAGCGTATAGCGGAACAGCGGAGAAAAATCACCCTGATGAATTTCGGTCAGCGGCACACGCACCCAGATATTGGGCGACAGCCAGGTTTTCAGCCAGACGACAGGAGAACTTTTGTTGACCTCAACGCGCACTTCCGTCGGGCCGCCCAGTTGCTGCGCCATCTGATGGCTTAAGAATTCATAGTGTTGTGCCCAACGCAGACCTGCCTCTTCGGCAGCTTCGTTGGAATAGAGAGAGATCCCCAGCTCACGGTAGATCTCCCGACGGAAAGCGGGAGGCACAACCAACTGCGTGCCGTCCTCCAGTTGCAGTTTGTCGGTCATCAACATACGCACTTCGTACGCGAGGACTTTATTAAACTGCTGGAGGCTCGGCAAAATCGCGAAGTTCAGCACCACCAGATAAGTCGTCACCAGGCTGACGAACAGCAAGGTGACGATGAGCAATAACGTACGGGCAAATGAACTTCGTGGCGAGAAGCGCAATCGCCTCATGCTTTAGAACCGTCCGGTACAAAGACGTAGCCCAGACCCCAGACGGTCTGAATGTAACGCGGATGCGCCGGATCTTCTTCCACCATGCGGCGCAGACGCGAAATCTGCACGTCGATGGAGCGTTCCATTGCGGAATATTCACGACCACGGGCAAGGTTCATCAGCTTATCGCGGGAGAGCGGCTCACGCGGATGGCTGACCAGCGCCTTAAGTACCGCAAACTCACCACTGGTGAGCGGCATCGGCTCGTCTTCGCGGAACATTTCACGCGTACCGAGGTTAAGTTTGAACTTACCGAAAGCAATTACCGCCTCTTCCTGTGACGGCGCGCCCGGCAGTTCGTTGGCCTGACGACGCAGCACCGCACGAATGCGGGCCAGCAATTCACGCGGGTTAAACGGTTTTGGAATGTAGTCGTCAGCGCCAATCTCCAGGCCAACGATACGGTCCACTTCTTCCCCTTTCGCCGTCACCATAATGATCGGCATCGGGTTGCTCTGGCTACGAAGACGTCGGCAAATCGACAAGCCATCTTCACCAGGTAACATCAAATCCAGTACCATAAGATGGAAAGATTCACGAGTCAGCAGGCGATCCATCTGTTCTGCATTAGCGACGCTTCGAACCTGGAAGCCTTGTTCGGTGAGATAACGTTCCAGCAGCGCGCGCAGGCGCATATCGTCATCGACCACCAGAATCTTGTAGTTCTCTTGCATTGTTTGTACTCCCAAAGGTTCGCAACAATTTGTAAGCGTGTATTCTTAAAAAAGCTCACGTTCGTCACCAGCTAAATCTGGTATGAATTTCAGCCTAAATTGTTACAAAGCATATTAAACAGCAGCTTAAGTATACAATTTATTCGGCGAAACATTATTGATTCTGTTGATATGATCACGTTATACCCAATGTGCGCATTATCAAACAGACAAAGGGAATCAACGAGATGAAAACGCCCCTGGTTACCCGGGAAGGGTATGAAAAACTCAAACAAGAGCTTAATTATCTCTGGCGTGAAGAACGCCCGGAGGTCACAAAAAAGGTGACCTGGGCCGCAAGTCTGGGCGACCGCAGCGAAAATGCTGACTATCAGTATAATAAAAAGCGCCTGCGTGAAATCGACCGTCGCGTGCGCTATCTCACTAAATGCATGGAAAATCTCAAAATCGTCGATTACTCCCCGCAGCAGGAAGGCAAAGTCTTTTTTGGCGCGTGGGTGGAGATTGAAAACGACGATGGCGTGACTCACCGTTTCCGTATTGTCGGCTACGATGAAATTTTTGGCCGTAAAGATTACATCTCTATCGATTCCCCGATGGCTCGCGCATTGCTGAAAAAAGAGGTGGGCGATTTGGCGGTGGTGAATACCCCTGCCGGGGAAGCGAGCTGGTATGTTAATGCTATCGAGTACGTGAAACCGTAAGGAAGAGTCTTAACCTCCTGCCGATGGCTGGCATTTTTGCCAGCCAGTCCGTATAACTATCCCCTGATTTTTGATCCGAAAAGATGAACTCAAACCATGATGAATGATTCGTTCTGCCGCATTATTGCGGGTGAAATTCAGGCGCGCCCGGAACAGGTTGACGCTGCCGTTCGCCTGCTTGACGAAGGGAATACCGTGCCGTTTATCGCACGTTATCGTAAGGAAATCACCGGCGGTCTGGATGACACGCAGCTGCGTAATCTGGAAACGCGTCTGAGCTATCTGCGCGAGCTGGAAGAGAGACGTCAGGCGATCCTCAAGTCCATTTCCGAGCAAGGCAAACTCACCGATGATCTGGCGAATGCCATCAACGCCACCCTAAGCAAAACCGAACTCGAAGACCTCTACCTGCCCTACAAACCTAAACGCCGCACCCGTGGGCAAATCGCCATTGAAGCAGGGCTTGAGCCGTTGGCCGATCTGCTGTGGAGCGATCCGTCACACACGCCAGAAGTCGCCGCTGCACAATATATTGATGCCGATAAAGGCGTGGCAGATACCAAAGCCGCGCTGGACGGCGCGCGCTATATCCTGATGGAACGGTTTGCCGAAGATGCCGCGCTGCTGGCGAAAGTGCGTGATTATCTGTGGAAGAACGCGCATTTGGTCTCAACCGTGGTGAATGGTAAAGAAGAGGAAGGGGCGAAATTCCGCGACTATTTCAATCATCACGAACCGCTGTCCACGGTGCCTTCTCACCGCGCGCTGGCGATGTTCCGTGGTCGTAACGAAGGCATACTTCAGCTTTCGCTGAATGCCGATCCGCAGTTCGAAGAGCCGCCAAAAGAGAGCTATTGCGAGCAAATCATCATGGATCACCTTGGCCTGCGCCTGAACAATGCCCCGGCGGATAGCTGGCGCAAAGGTGTGGTGAGCTGGACGTGGCGCATCAAGGTGTTGATGCATCTGGAAACTGAACTGATGGGCACCGTGCGCGAACGCGCGGAAGATGAAGCAATCAACGTCTTTGCCCGTAACCTGCACGATCTGCTGATGGCGGCCCCAGCCGGACTGCGTGCAACGATGGGCCTCGATCCGGGTCTGCGTACCGGGGTAAAAGTAGCGGTGGTCGATGCAACTGGCAAACTGGTGGCGACCGATACCATTTATCCACATACCGGACAAGCCGCAAAAGCAGCGATGACCGTTGCTGCCCTGTGTGAAAAGCATAACGTTGAACTGGTGGCGATCGGCAACGGTACAGCTTCCCGCGAAACCGAGCGTTTCTATCTCGACGTGCAGAAGCAGTTCCCGAAAGTGACCGCGCAGAAAGTGATCGTCAGCGAAGCTGGCGCGTCGGTTTACTCGGCTTCCGAGCTGGCAGCACAGGAGTTCCCGGATCTCGACGTTTCGCTGCGTGGCGCGGTGTCTATCGCCCGCCGTTTGCAGGATCCGCTGGCGGAGCTGGTGAAAATCGATCCGAAATCTATCGGCGTAGGTCAGTATCAGCATGACGTCAGCCAGACGCAACTGGCCCGCAAACTGGACGCAGTAGTAGAAGACTGCGTAAACGCCGTTGGCGTCGATCTCAACACTGCTTCTGTTCCGCTGTTAACTCGCGTGGCGGGCCTGACGCGCATGATGGCGCAAAACATCGTTGCCTGGCGCGATGAGAACGGTCAGTTCCAGAACCGTCAGCAACTGCTGAAAGTGAGCCGTCTGGGGCCGAAAGCCTTCGAGCAGTGCGCGGGCTTCCTGCGGATTAACCACGGTGATAACCCGCTGGACGCGTCTACCGTCCACCCGGAAGCCTATCCGGTGGTGGAACGCATTCTGGCAGCAACACAGCAGGCACTGAAAGATCTGATGGGTAACAGCAGCGAGCTGCGTAACCTGAAAGCGTCTGACTTTACTGATGAAAAATTCGGTGTACCGACGGTAACTGACATCATCAAAGAGCTGGAAAAACCGGGTCGCGATCCGCGTCCGGAATTTAAAACCGCTCAGTTTGCCGATGGCGTCGAAACGATGAACGACCTGCAACCGGGTATGATCCTCGAAGGTGCGGTGACCAACGTCACCAACTTTGGCGCGTTTGTCGATATTGGCGTTCATCAGGACGGCCTGGTTCACATCTCTTCATTGTCGAACAAGTTTGTGGAAGATCCGCATACCGTGGTGAAAGCGGGCGATATTGTGAAGGTGAAAGTGCTGGAAGTGGATCTTCAGCGCAAACGTATCGCCCTGACTATGCGTCTGGACGAGCAGCCTGGCGAAACCAACGCTCGTCGCGGCGGCGGTAATGAACGTCCGCAGAACAACCGCCCGGCAGCCAAACCGCGTGGGCGTGAAGCGCAGCCTGCCGGTAACAGCGCGATGATGGATGCGCTGGCGGCGGCAATGGGCAAAAAACGTTAAACGCCCGGACTGGCCCCTAAACCTGCGCGATTAGGCGTTCACGCCACATCTGGCAACGAACGCCTTGCCTGACATAAAAGTGCCGGAGAATATCTCCGGCCTTTTTATTCCACAAGCAAACTCATAATATATCCCGTTAATATTTATCACTTCATTAACAACTGAAACCTTAATTAAACATTAACCAGCCCTAATAATTCGTCATGCGAATTATATTTTCGCTGCGATATAACCTTGAGCCATATCAACATTGAGTCAGATTATTATTCAAACCAACATTCACACACATTTTAAGTATTGCTGATAGAAACCATTCTCATTATCATTGTACTGTTGATTATTTAATCTCTCCTTCGTTGGCAAATCATCTGGTCTCATGTCGCTGTCAAACGCCCCATGAGGTAGTTATCCAGTTAATGAGAAACAAGTAGGCACCTATGCAATACACTCCAGATACTGCGTGGAAAATCACTGGCTTTTCCCGTGAAATCAGCCCGGCATATCGCCAAAAACTGCTTTCTCTAGGCATGTTACCTGGCTCCTCTTTTAATGTGGTGCGCGTCGCTCCACTCGGCGACCCCATTCATATCGAAACCCGTCGTGTGAGCCTGGTATTACGCAAAAAAGATCTGGCCTTATTAGAAGTGGAAGCGGTTTCCTGTTAATACGGTGATAACAACAATGAAAAAATTAACCATTGGCTTAATTGGTAATCCAAATTCTGGCAAGACAACCTTATTTAACCAGCTCACTGGCGCACGTCAGCGTGTAGGTAACTGGGCTGGCGTTACCGTCGAACGTAAAGAAGGGCAATTCTCCACCACCGATCATCAGGTCACGCTGGTGGACCTGCCCGGCACCTACTCTCTGACCACCATCTCATCGCAGACCTCGCTCGATGAGCAAATCGCCTGTCACTATATTCTGAGTGGCGACGCCGACCTGCTGATTAACGTGGTGGATGCGTCTAACCTTGAGCGTAACCTGTACCTGACGCTGCAACTGCTGGAACTCGGCATTCCCTGCATCGTGGCACTGAACATGCTCGACATTGCCGAGAAGCAAAATATTCGTATTGAAATTGATGCGCTGTCTGCACGTCTTGGCTGCCCGGTGATCCCGCTGGTTTCCACGCGTGGTCGCGGTATTGAAGCGCTCAAACTGGCAGTCGATCGCTATAAAGCTAACGAGAATGTGGAACTGGTGCATTACGCACAGCCGCTGCTCAACGAAGCAGATTCACTGGCAAAAGTGATGCCTTCCGACATCCCGCTGAAACAACGTCGCTGGCTGGGCCTGCAAATGCTGGAAGGCGATATCTACAGCCGCGCCTACGCCGGTGAAGCGTCGCAGCATCTTGATGCCGCCCTCGCCCGTCTGCGTAATGAGATGGACGATCCGGCGCTGCACATTGCCGATGCGCGTTACCAGTGCATTGCTGCTATCTGTGATGTGGTAAGCAACACCTTGACGGCAGAACCCAGCCGTTTCACCACTGCGGTAGATAAAATCGTGCTCAACCGTTTCCTCGGTCTGCCGATTTTCCTCTTTGTGATGTACCTGATGTTCCTGCTGGCTATCAACATCGGCGGGGCGTTACAGCCGCTGTTTGACGTCGGTTCCGTGGCACTTTTTGTGCATGGTATTCAATGGATTGGCTACACGCTCCACTTCCCGGACTGGCTGACTATCTTCCTCGCCCAGGGCCTGGGCGGTGGTATTAACACCGTTCTGCCACTGGTGCCGCAGATCGGCATGATGTACCTGTTCCTCTCCTTCCTCGAGGACTCCGGCTATATGGCGCGTGCGGCGTTTGTGATGGACCGTCTGATGCAGGCGCTGGGCTTGCCCGGGAAATCCTTTGTACCGCTGATCGTTGGTTTCGGTTGTAACGTACCGTCGGTAATGGGCGCACGTACGCTTGATGCACCGCGTGAACGTCTGATGACCATCATGATGGCACCGTTTATGTCCTGCGGCGCGCGTCTGGCTATCTTCGCCGTATTCGCGGCTGCCTTCTTCGGGCAGAACGGTGCGCTGGCGGTCTTCTCGCTGTATATGCTCGGTATTGTGATGGCGGTGCTGACTGGCCTGATGCTCAAGTACACCATCATGCGCGGTGAAGCGACGCCGTTTGTCATGGAGCTACCGGTCTACCATGTACCACACGTTAAAAGCCTGATTATCCAGACCTGGCAGCGTCTGAAAGGCTTCGTTCTGCGTGCTGGTAAAGTGATTATCATCGTCAGCATTTTCCTGAGTGCTTTCAACAGCTTCTCGCTGAGCGGGAAAATCGTCGATAACATCAACGACTCGGCGCTGGCTTCCGTCAGCCGGGTGATCACCCCAGTCTTCAAGCCGATTGGCGTGCATGAAGATAACTGGCAGGCAACGGTTGGCCTGTTTACAGGCGCAATGGCGAAAGAAGTGGTGGTGGGCACGCTCAACACCCTCTACACCGCAGAAAATATTCAGGACGAAGAGTTCAATCCGGCAGAATTTAACCTCGGTGAAGAGCTGTTCAGTGCGGTAGATGAAACCTGGCAGAGCCTGAAAGACACCTTCAGCCTTAGCGTACTGATGAACCCCATCGAAGCCAGCAAAGGCGACGGCGAAATGGGTACCGGGGCGATGGGCGTGATGGATCAGAAATTCGGTAGCGCAGCAGCAGCTTACAGCTACCTGATTTTCGTCCTGCTGTATGTACCATGTATCTCGGTGATGGGAGCCATCGCCCGTGAATCAAGCCGTGGCTGGATGGGCTTCTCCATCCTGTGGGGGCTGAATATCGCTTACTCACTGGCAACATTGTTCTATCAGGTCGCCAGCTACAGCCAGCACCCAACTTACAGCCTGGTGTGCATTCTGGCGGTTATCCTGTTTAACATCGTGGTTATCGGTTTGCTGCGTCGCGCGCGTAGCCGGGTGGATATCGAACTGTTGGCAACGCGCAAGTCGGTAAGCAGTTGCTGCGCAGCCAGCACCACCGGTGATTGCCATTAATGGCTTCACTTATTCAGGTGCGTGATTTGCTGGCGTTACGGGGCCGTATGGAAGCGGCCCAGATAAGCCAGACATTGAACACCCCGCAGCCAATGATTAACGCCATGCTGCAACAGCTGGAAAGCATGGGCAAAGCCGTGCGGATTCAGGAAGAACCTGACGGCTGCCTCTCTGGCAGTTGTAAAAGCTGCCCGGAAGGCAAAGCCTGTCTGCGCGAGTGGTGGGCGCTGCGTTAACCTTACTCCATCGCCTGTTTTGAAAAGCCCGGTATGCGTTTGCATCCGGGCCTTTTTGCGTGCGACTTTCCATAAAAATGCAACCCTTGCAGCACGGCGCAAGTTCCTCTGAAAGCGTCTCGCAGGGATGAAAACTCGCTAATGCACAGGTGTGGAGTGGCGCGTAGAGTCGCGGCATTCAAACAACAGGTGAAGGAACGCCATGAGCAAAAAGCAGAGTTCCACCCCACACGATGCGCTGTTCAAACTCTTTTTACGCCAACCGGAGACGGCGCGCGATTTTCTTGCGTTCCATTTACCGGCACCTATTCACGCGCTCTGTGATATGAAAACCCTCAAGCTGGAGTCGAGCAGCTTTATTGATGACGATCTGCGTGAAAGCTATTCCGACGTGCTGTGGTCGGTGAAAACGGAACAAGGACCAGGATACATCTATTGTCTGATTGAACATCAAAGCACCTCAAACAAACTGATCGCATTTCGCATGATGCGTTACGCTATTGCCGCAATGCAAAATCACCTGGATGCCGGATACAAAACGTTGCCGATGGTGGTGCCATTGTTGTTTTACCACGGCATTGAAAGCCCCTATCCCTATTCACTGTGTTGGCTGGATTGTTTCGCCGATCCCAACCTGGCAAGGCAGCTTTATGCCTCCGCATTTCCGCTGATTGATGTCACCGTCATGCCTGATGATGAAATCATGCAGCACCGACGTATGGCGCTGCTGGAGTTAATTCAAAAACATATTCGTCAACGCGATCTGATGGGACTGGTAGAGCAAATGGCCTGCTTATTAAGTAGTGGATACGCTAATGACAGACAAATCAAAGGGCTGTTTAATTACATACTGCAAACTGGCGATGCGGTACGTTTTAACGATTTTATCGACGGTGTGGCCGAACGTTCACCGAAACACAAGGAGAGCTTAATGACTATTGCGGAAAGATTGCGGCAAGAGGGGGAACAATCCAAAGCCTTGCATATAGCAAAAATAATGCTTGAATCCGGAGTCCCTCTTGCGGACATCATGCGTTTTACCGGGGTGTCAGAAGAAGAGTTGGCTGCGGCGAGTCAGTAAAGTTCTGTCTTGCCATTTCAAAAGCCACCTACACCCTCTGCTTCAACGCCACCAGCATGCGACAAAACTCGGCCGGATGCGAAATAAACGGCGCATGGGCCGCTTTGACGAAGATGTATGATTCGCTGTGAGGCCAAAGTTTATCCAGCATCGGCACCACTTTGCGCGGCACCAGACCGTCGAGATAGCCATACAATCGCAAAAACGGCATGGACACGTTTTGCAGCGGCTGACGGAGATCGACCGTTTTCAGGATTTCCAGCCCGCCATTAAGCACGTCAACCTCCGGCATCGGTAACGCCAGAACGGTTTTCTTCAACGCCCGCGCATCCTGGCGCGCCGTTTCAGTACCCATGGTTTGTAACGCCAGGAACCGCTCCACTGTACGCTGAAAATCATCACTGAGTTGCTGCTGAAATCCCGCCAGCACGTCCGGTTTTATCCCCGGCCACTCGTCACGAGCACTAAAACAAGGTGACGACGCCACGGTGACCAGCGCCTGAACACGCTCGGGATGGGTTAACGCAATCTGGCTTGCCACCAGCCCGCCCAGACTCCAGCCTAACCAAATGGCTTTATCAGGTGCCTGTCGCAGCACGGCTTCGGCCATATCAGCAAGTGACATCGCACCAAATCCCCGGCTACGCCCGAAGCCGGGCAGGTCAACAAGGTGCAGCGTAAAATGCGAGCTCAGTTCCTCGTCAATGCAACGCCACACTTCGGCATTCAGTCCCCATCCGTGCAACAGCACAAGATGAACATTCCCCTGACCTTTGGTCTGCCACCAGATGTTATTCATCCGCTATTGTTCTCTTTTGACTTACAAGGATGAACATATGCTAACAGTACCGGGATTATGCTGGCTATGCCGAATGCCGCTGGCGTTAGGTCATTGGGGGATTTGTTCGGTCTGCTCACGCGCCGCCCGTACAGATAAAACGTTATGCCCACAATGTGGATTACCCGCCACACACACCCATCTTCCCTGCGGTCGCTGCCTGCAAAAACCACCGCCCTGGCAAAGACTGGTCACGGTTGCCGACTATGCGCCGCCGTTAAGTCCGCTAATCCACCAGCTTAAGTTTTCCCGGCGCAGCGAAATCGCCAGCGCCCTGTCACGTCTGTTACTATTGGAAGTCTTACACGCTCGTCGCACCACCGGTTTGCAATTGCCGGATCGCATTATCAGCGTTCCGTTATGGCAGCGGCGTCACTGGCGTCGGGGATTTAATCAGGGCGATTTGCTGTGTCAGCCGTTATCACGCTGGTTGCACTGCCGATGGGATAGCGAAGCCGTCACACGAACACGGGCCACTGCGACCCAGCATTTTCTCAGTGCCCGGCTGCGCAAGCGCAACCTGAAAAATGCCTTTCGCCTTGAATTGCCTGTGCAAGGTCGCCATATGGTGATTGTGGATGATGTCGTCACCACCGGAAGTACCGTCGCAGAGATTGCGCAGTTGCTTTTACGCAATGGTGCGGCGACTGTCCAGGTCTGGTGCCTTTGTCGAACCTTGTAGAGCCTCGATGATGGGCGTATTATAACCAACTAAAATAGTCAACTATTAGGCCATTACTATGATCCGTATTTCCGATGCTGCACAAGCGCACTTTGCCAAACTGCTGGCAAATCAGGAAGAAGGGACACAAATCCGCGTATTTGTGATTAACCCTGGCACGCCTAACGCTGAATGTGGTGTTTCTTATTGTCCGCCGGATGCCGTGGAAGCCACCGACACTGCCCTGAAATTTGACCTGCTGACCGCGTATGTTGATGAGTTAAGCGCTCCTTACCTGGAAGATGCAGAGATCGATTTTGTTACCGACCAGTTGGGTTCTCAGCTAACACTGAAAGCGCCTAACGCCAAAATGCGTAAAGTGGCAGACGATGCACCGCTGATGGAGCGCGTGGAGTATATGCTGCAGTCGCAGATCAACCCGCAACTGGCTGGTCACGGTGGTCGCGTTTCGCTGATGGAAATCACCGAAGACGGTTACGCCATTCTGCAATTTGGCGGCGGCTGTAACGGTTGTTCCATGGTCGATGTGACGCTGAAAGAAGGGATCGAGAAGCAGCTGCTAAACGAATTCCCGGAGCTGAAAGGTGTGCGCGATCTCACCGAACACCAGCGCGGCGAACACTCCTACTACTAAGTTATCCCCTCTTTTGTAGATTGCCCGATGCGACGCTAAAGCGTCATTTCGGGCCTACGTTGAACATGTGCCAGACGTTGGCGCTGCATTGCTTTGGCAAATCCCTCCCTTCGTTTCCCCGCGATAATATGACCAACCTCTCATAATTTAAATTTACCCCGCTCTGGTGATTCTCAAACGCCAGATGTTACCCGTATCATTCACATGGGTACCAAACATACTCCTGACATCTGACTACAATAATTAGTTTTAGTGGGTATCAGTCGTGGTGCCGCAATATCTCTGTTCCCGATTGGGATAATTAGAGTTTGTCGTCAGAAAATTGACGTTACCCATAACAAATGAAAGGCCAGGTAAATCATGCCATTAGTCATTGTTGCTATCGGTGTAATCTTGTTGTTGCTCCTGATGATCCGCTTCAAAATGAACGGTTTCATCGCTCTCGTCCTCGTGGCGCTTGCTGTTGGATTAATGCAAGGGATGCCGCTGGATAAAGTTATTGGCTCCATCAAAGCCGGTGTCGGCGGAACGCTCGGTAGCCTTGCCCTGATCATGGGTTTTGGCGCGATGCTGGGCAAAATGCTGGCAGACTGCGGTGGCGCACAACGTATCGCCACCACGCTGATTGCTAAATTTGGTAAAAAACACATCCAGTGGGCGGTGGTACTGACCGGTTTTACCGTTGGTTTTGCCCTGTTCTATGAAGTGGGTTTCGTGCTGATGCTGCCGCTGGTGTTTACCATCGCGGCTTCCGCGAATATTCCACTGCTGTATGTTGGTGTACCAATGGCGGCTGCACTGTCTGTGACCCATGGCTTCCTGCCACCGCATCCGGGCCCGACTGCGATTGCCACCATTTTCAATGCCGACATGGGTAAAACCCTGCTGTACGGGACTATTCTGGCAATCCCGACCGTGATTCTCGCCGGTCCGGTTTACGCTCGAGTGTTGAAAGGTATCGATAAGCCGATCCCGGAAGGTCTGTACAGCGCGAAAACCTTCAGCGAAGAAGAGATGCCGAGCTTTGGCGTCAGCGTCTGGACCTCTCTGGTGCCGGTAGTGCTGATGGCGATGCGTGCGATTGCCGAAATGATCCTGCCGAAAGGTCACGCTTTCCTGCCGGTAGCGGAGTTCCTCGGTGACCCGGTAATGGCTACGCTGATTGCCGTACTGATTGCGATGTTCACCTTTGGTCTGAACCGTGGTCGTTCAATGGATCAGATTAACGACACGCTGGTTTCTTCCATCAAAATCATTGCGATGATGCTGTTGATTATCGGTGGTGGCGGTGCGTTCAAGCAGGTGCTGGTAGACAGCGGCGTGGACAAATACATTGCTTCCATGATGCACGAAACCAACATTTCTCCGCTACTGATGGCCTGGTCGATTGCTGCCGTACTGCGTATCGCGCTGGGTTCCGCAACCGTTGCGGCAATCACTGCGGGTGGTATCGCGGCACCGCTGATTGCAACGACGGGTGTTAGCCCGGAGCTGATGGTTATTGCGGTTGGTTCCGGTAGTGTGATTTTCTCTCACGTGAACGATCCGGGCTTCTGGTTGTTCAAAGAGTACTTTAACCTGACTATCGGCGAGACCATCAAATCCTGGTCGATGCTGGAAACCATTATCTCGGTGTGCGGTCTGGTAGGCTGTCTGCTGCTGAATATGGTGATTTGATAACACTGACTGCCGGATGCATCGCATCCGGCATCAACCGCACTCTACTTCTTCTTCGCTGCCGCTCTGCGCCGTCTGTCCAAATCCTTCAGCAACTTGTTCACGCCATCATCGGCAAACATCGCCTCAAGCGTTGCGGAGAGCTTGCGCCGCCAGTTTTTATACTGGTAACTGGTGCCGGGAATATTTACCGGGTCCGCCATATCCAGCCAGTCTTCTGGCTGTAGTCCTAACAGGGCGCTGTTGCTATCGGCGATGTAGCGCTGTAAGCCACGATTCAGCGTCGGCGTCATCGACATCAACGATGCCTTATGCCCGGCACGTTTTGGCAGACAACCATATTTATGCAGAGCATCCAGTAGTCCTTGCTTCGCCAGTTCGCGATCCTGATACAGACCGCGCAGTACCACTTCATCCGGATACAACCCCAGCGTTTTGCCCAGCGTTAGATCCCCGCTCTCCCAGTAGCCGCGTAGCGTAGGCAGGTCGTGTGTCGCCGCAACCGCCATCGACTGCTCTGGGTACGCTTTCGGTGAGCGGAATGTCTTCTCGTGGTCGTTTTCGAAATAGAGCACTTTGTAGGAGTACACACCGCTGCTGCGCAGCTTACCAACAATCTCTACCGGTACGGTACCGAGATCTTCACCAATCACCATGCAGCGATGACGTTTACTTTCGAGTGCCAGAATCGAGAGCAGATCATCCACTGGATAGTGAACATATGCCCCCTGATCCGCCGTCTCGCCATACGGTATCCACCACAAACGCAGCATCGACATCACATGGTCAATTCGTAATGCGCCGCAGTTTTGCATATTGGCACGCAACAGCTCGATAAACGGTTCATAGGCACGCGCGGTGATAATATGCGGGTCCATTGGCGGCAATCCCCAGTTCTGCCCCAACGGGCCGAGGATATCCGGCGGTGCGCCAACCGACGCTTTCAGGCAATACAACTCCCGGTCGCACCAGGTTTCTGCTCCACCCTCTGCTACACCAACGGCCAGGTCACGATACAAGCCAATCGGCATTTCATAGCCCTGGCTTATCTCCCAGCAGGCGGCAAACTGGCTGTAAGCCAGCCACTGCAACCAGAGATAAAAATCGACGTCATCACGATGTTCTTCGCAGAACTGGCGCACTTCTGGTGAATCCACGTTCTGATACATCTCTGGCCATGCAGGCCAGCCCCAGCGCATTTCGTCCTCTTTCACTTGCTGGGCATGTAGTGCGTCAAACGCCGCCTGCCAGAACAGGCTGTCGCCTTGCTCTGCAACAAACTGGCGAAACGCGGCCACCTGTTCATCATCACGTTGCGCGAAACCTTTCCACGCCATTCGTAATGCTGTCATTTTTAGGGCGGTAACCGTGGAGTAATCGACCCAGTCGGCATCCCGCGCCTGTTGCAGCGTCTGTTGCGTGGTCGGCAACTTCCACCAGGCCTGAGCCTCTTCGCTAAGATGGAAATCTTCAACGGCGTTAACGTCGATATAAATCACATTCAGCCAACGGCGAGAAGACGGGCTATACGGGCTGGCACTTTCCGGATTTGCCGGATAGAGCGCATGAATCGGGTTCAGACCGATGAACGACCCGCCACGTTTTGCCACATCCACCAGCATCGCTTTGAGATCGCCAAAATCCCCAATACCCCAGTTTTTTTCCGATCGCAGCGTATAAAGCTGAACGCAGGCACCCCACAGCTTTTGTTTGTTCAGCAACGCCTGCGGTTCGTAACAGCGTTTCGGGGCGACAATCACCCGGCAATGCGCGCGCTGGTCGTCCTGGGTGAGTGTCAGCGTGTGATAACCTTCCGGCAGCTTCGTCGGTAGATTGAACGCTTTGCCCCCCGTTACATGGCCTTTGTACTGCGTTCCTTCTTCGGTGGTCAGCAGCCAGCTATATTCGCCGCTGCCCTCCACCACCATCGGCATTTTTTTGCCGCTGGTATAAACCATGACATTCGGGACTGGCGTTACCGCCACTTTCGTGGCGGTACGTTGATGCATCGCGTCAAGCAAACGCCGTTTGGTTTCGGCGCTAATCGACTGCGGTTTACCGTGGGCATTGATGTAATTGGGGCTGATCCCCGCCGCCAGCGCGGCATTATCCAGACGTTTGCTTTCCATCGAGCTTCCTTAGCGTTTTGCCTGCCAGATACGAGCCTGATAATCGCGAATAGAGCGATCCGAGCTAAACATACCGCAGCGGGCGGTATTGAGGATCGCCGCGCGGGTCCAGGCCTCCTGGTCGCGGTACAGCACATCCACCTGCTTTTGTGCCTCTACATAAGCGGCGAAATCTGCCATCACCAGATACGGATCGCCGCCCTGTTTGCCGATACTGTGCAGCATCTGGTCGAAGGCATGCTTATCGCCGTCGCTGTATTTACCGCTTTCCAGCTCTTTCAATACTGCGTCCAGCACCTTATCTTTCTTCCGCCATTTCACCGGGTCGTAGCCTTTGGCCAGAATTGCCTTCACTTGTTCCACGGTATGACCAAAAATAAAGATATTTTCTTCACCAACTTTCTCGGCGATTTCAACGTTCGCACCATCCAGCGTACCGACAGTAAGCGCACCATTGAGCGCCAGTTTCATATTGCCGGTACCGGAAGCTTCTTTACCTGCCGTCGAAATTTGTTCGGAGATATCCGCCGCCGGGATCAGTTTTTCCGCCGCCGAAACGCAATAATCCGGCAGGAACACCACCTTCAATTTGTCGCCAACCTGCGGATCGTTGTTGATCACGTCAGCCACTTTGTTGATCGCAAAGATAATGTTTTTCGCCAGGTAGTAGCCCGGTGCCGCTTTCGCGCCAAAGAGGAAGACGCGCGGTACGCGATCAGCCTGCGGGTTTTCACGAATTTCTTTGTACAACGCCAGAATATGCAGCAGATTCAGGTGCTGGCGTTTGTACTCATGCAGACGTTTGATCTGAATATCGAAAATCGCCTGTGGATTGATCTCAATACCGGTACGAACTTTCACAAACTCTGCCAGACGGACTTTATTCGCCTGCTTGATCTCGCGATATTGCTGACGGAATTTCGCATCATCAGCGAATTTTTCCAGATTGATCAGTTGATCGAGATCGTTAGCCCACTCTTTTTTCAGTGATTTATCCAACAGAGCCGCCAGTGCCGGGTTGCACTGTTTGATCCAGCGACGTGGGGTAATACCGTTGGTGACATTATGGAATTTGTTCGGCCATAGCTGGTGATATTCCGGGAACAGATCTTTCACCACCAGATCCGAGTGCAGCGCCGCAACACCGTTCACCGCGAAACCGCCAACCACACACAGGTTCGCCATATGCACTTGTTTGTCGTGCACCACCGCCAGTTTGGCCCACACTTTTTCATCGCCCGGCCAGGTTTTCTCCACCAGCGTTTTAAAGCGTGTATTAATTTCGTTAATAATCTGCATGTGGCGCGGCAGTAAGCCTTTCACCAGTTTCACATCCCAGCGTTCCAGCGCTTCTGGCATCAGGGTATGGTTGGTGTAAGCGAAAGTTTTACTGGTGATAGCCCAGGCGTCATCCCAGCTCATCTGGTGCTCATCGATCAGCACGCGCAGCAGTTCTGGAATCGCGATAGTTGGGTGGGTATCGTTCAGCTGAATAACTTCGTACTCCGCCAGTTCGTGCAGTTTACGCCCCGCCAGATGATGGCGACGCAAAATATCCGCTACCGAACAGGCACACTGGAAGTATTGCTGCATCAGGCGCAGCTTTTTACCGGCAGTATGGTTGTCGTTTGGATAGAGAACTTTGGTCAGTTTTTCCGCGTTGATGCCCTGCTGTTCGGCGCGCAGGAAATCACCGTCGTTAAATTTAGTCAGATCAAACGGATGCGCATGCGTCGCCTGCCACAGACGCAGTGGCTGCGCCACGCCATTACGATAGCCGACAACGGGGAGATCCCACGCTTGACCGGTAATGGTAAATTCCGGCTCCCAGCGTCCGTCTTTCGTCACTTTACCGCCAATTCCTACCTGCACATCCAGTGCTTCATTGTGGCGGAACCACGGGTAGTTACTGCGATGCCAGTCATCCGGCGCTTCAACCTGTTTGCCATCGACAAATGACTGGCGGAACAAGCCATATTGATAATTAAGGCCGTAGCCAGTAGCTGACTGCCCGACAGTTGCCATTGAGTCGAGGAAGCACGCCGCCAGACGTCCCAGACCACCGTTACCCAGCGCCGGGTCGATCTCTTCTTCCAGCAGGTCAGTCAGGTTGATGTCATAAGCCTTCAACGAATCCTGTACATCCTGATACCAGCCGAGATTCAACAGGTTGTTGCCCGTCAGGCGACCAATCAAAAACTCCATTGAGATGTAGTTAACATGCCGCTGATTCGCCACCGGTTTGGCAAATGGCTGAGCACGCAGCATTTCGGCCAGTGCTTCGCTCACTGCCAGCCACCACTGACGAGGGGTCATTTCAGCCGCAGAATTTAAGCCATAACGCTGCCACTGACGTGAAAGCGCTTCCTGAAATTGCTTATCGTTAAAAATAGGTTGTGACATAGGAGTTCCACTTTTCTTAGATTTTCAACACAACGTTATCGCTAGTTTGCCAGGCTCGATGTTGACCTTCCTCATCCTGCGGGGGATTAGGCAGGGAGGAGTTGCGGGGATGAGCAAGGAAATGTGATCTCGACCACTTAAAGCTAGTGCAAACCACAGGATTAGCAGCAAATCAATGCCATACAGCGCAGAAAATCTGTATCTAAGTGCAAAAAATGGCCGTTGCGTATTTTCAAAAAGCGGAAGGTAACTCTATAAATTAAGTAAAGGAGTGAAACAGTTTCATAAGTAAAATATCAAGTGTGCTCCATCTCATTCTTAATAGATTTATTAAGATCATCTTTTTAGATGGCACTTTCATCAGGGATAAAGAAGAAACCCTTGCTTAAATGAAACTGATGAACATAAGGAAAATACCGTACAACCCAGTATTCACGCTGGATCAGCGTCGTTTTAGGTGAGTCATTAATAAAGATTTGGAATTGTGACAGAGTGCAAATTCAGACACATAAAAAAACGTCATCGCTTGCATTAGAAAGGTTTCTGGCCGACCTTATAACCATTAATTACGAAGCGCAAAAAAAATAATATTTCCTCATATTCCACAGTGAAGTGATTAACTATGCTGATTCCGTCAAAATTAAGTCGTCCGGTTCGACTCGACCATACCGTGGTTCGTGAGCGCCTGCTGGCTAAACTTTCCGGCGCGAACAACTTCCGGCTGGCGCTGATCACAAGTCCTGCGGGCTACGGAAAGACCACGCTCATTTCCCAGTGGGCGGCAGGCAAAAACGATATCGGCTGGTACTCGCTGGATGAAGGTGATAACCAGCAAGAGCGTTTCGCCAGCTATCTCATTGCCGCCGTGCAGCAGGCAACCAACGGTCACTGTGCGATATGTGAGACAATGGCGCAAAAACGGCAATATGCCAGCCTGACGTCACTCTTCGCCCAGCTTTTCATTGAGCTGGCGGAATGGCATAGCCCACTTTATCTGGTCATCGATGACTATCATCTGATCACTAATCCAGTGATCCACGAGTCAATGCGCTTCTTTATTCGCCATCAACCAGAAAATCTCACCCTGGTGGTGTTGTCACGCAACCTTCCGCAACTGGGCATTGCCAATCTGCGTGTTCGTGACCAACTGCTGGAAATTGGCAGTCAGCAACTGGCATTTACCCATCAGGAAGCGAAGCAGTTTTTTGATTGCCGTCTGTCATCGCCGATTGAAGCCGCAGAAAGCAGTCGGATTTGTGATGACGTTTCCGGTTGGGCGACGGCACTGCAGCTAATCGCCCTCTCCGCCCGGCAGAATACCCACTCAGCCCATAAGTCGGCACGCCGCCTGGCGGGAATCAATGCCAGCCATCTTTCGGATTATCTGGTCGATGAGGTTTTGGATAACGTCGATCTCGCAACGCGCCATTTTCTGTTGAAAAGCGCCATTTTGCGCTCAATGAACGATGCACTCATCAACCGTGTGACCGGCGAAGAAAACGGGCAAATGCGCCTCGAAGAGATTGAGCGCCAGGGGCTGTTTTTACAGCGGATGGATGATACCGGCGAGTGGTTCTGCTATCACCCGCTGTTTGGTAACTTCCTGCGTCAGCGCTGCCAGTGGGAACTGGCGGCGGAGCTGCCGGAAATCCACCGTGCCGCCGCAGAAAGCTGGATGGCCCAGGGATTCCCCAGCGAAGCGATTCATCATGCGCTGGCGGCAGGCGATGCGCTGATGCTGCGCGATATTCTGCTTAATCACGCCTGGAGTCTGTTCAACCATAGCGAACTGTCGCTGCTGGAAGAGTCGCTTAAGGCCCTGCCGTGGGACAGTTTGCTGGAAAATCCGCAGTTGGTGTTATTGCAGGCGTGGCTGATGCAAAGCCAGCATCGCTACGGCGAAGTTAACACCCTGCTAGCCCGTGCTGAACATGAAATCAAGGACATCAGAGAAGGCACCATGCACGCAGAATTTAACGCTCTGCGCGCCCAGGTGGCTATTAACGATGGTAACCCGGATGAAGCGGAACGGCTGGCAAAACTGGCACTGGAAGAGCTGCCGCCGGGCTGGTTCTATAGCCGCATTGTGGCAACCTCGGTGCTGGGTGAAGTGTTGCACTGCAAAGGCGAATTGACCCGCTCACTGGCGCTAATGCAGCAAACCGAACAGATGGCGCGCCAGCACGATGTCTGGCACTACGCCTTATGGAGTTTAATCCAGCAAAGTGAAATTCTGTTTGCCCAAGGGTTCCTGCAAACCGCGTGGGAAACGCAGGAAAAAGCGTTCCAGCTGATCAACGAGCAGCATCTGGAACAGCTGCCAATGCATGAGTTTCTGGTGCGCATTCGTGCACAGCTGTTATGGGCCTGGGCACGGCTGGATGAAGCCGAAGCGTCGGCGCGTAGCGGGATTGAAGTCTTGTCGTCTTATCAGCCTCAGCAACAGCTTCAGTGCCTGGCAATGTTGATTCAATGCTCGCTGGCCCGTGGTGATTTAGATAACGCCCGTAGCCAGCTTAACCGTCTGGAAAACCTGCTGGGGAATGGCAAATATCACAGCGACTGGATCTCTAACGCCAACAAAGTCCGGGTGATTTACTGGCAAATGACCGGCGATAAAGCCGCCGCTGCCAACTGGTTGCGTCATACGGCCAAACCGGAGTTTGCGAACAACCACTTCCTGCAAGGTCAATGGCGCAACATTGCCCGTGCACAAATCTTGCTGGGCGAGTTTGAACCGGCAGAAATTGTTCTCGAAGAACTCAATGAAAACGCCCGCAGTCTGCGGTTGATGAGCGATCTCAACCGTAACCTGTTGCTGCTTAATCAACTGTACTGGCAGGCCGGACGTAAAAGTGACGCCCAGCGTGTGTTGCTGGACGCATTAAAACTGGCGAATCGCACCGGATTTATCAGTCATTTTGTCATCGAAGGCGAAGCGATGGCGCAACAACTGCGCCAGCTGATTCAACTCAATACGCTGCCGGAACTGGAACAGCATCGCGCACAGCGTATTCTGCGAGAAATCAATCAACATCATCGGCATAAATTCGCCCATTTCGATGAGAATTTCGTTGAACGTCTGCTAAATCATCCGGAAGTGCCAGAACTGATCCGCACCAGCCCGTTGACCCAACGTGAATGGCAGGTCCTGGGGCTGATTTACTCCGGTTACAGCAATGAGCAAATTGCAGGCGAGCTGGAAGTGGCGGCAACCACCATCAAAACGCATATCCGCAATCTGTACCAAAAACTCGGTGTCGCCCACCGTCAGGCCGCGGTACAACACGCGCAGAAACTGCTGAAGATGATGGGATATGGGGTGTGAGTTTAGCCGGATAATACGTCGGATCCGGCTTACATCTTTATATCATTCAATGCTCACCCGCGTTACGCCATCAGCCTCCACCAGACCAAACCGCACTGGCAAGAAACGCTCCACCACCGCGATATTGGTCAGCAGATGGCATGAGGGATGGGCGACCGTAAATTCTCCCGCGCCCGCCAGCGCCATCGGTAGCACCAACTGGTCGGCGAGATATTCCCCCACCGCCGCCGGGCTTGCCAGGTAGCGTTTCACCTCTTTCACCAACTGTGCCGCGACCACCTCAGCGCTGACGCGCTTTTCACCGACGACAAAAAAGCGTTCGGTGATATTTTCACTTTCGACTTCAAGCGAGACGGTATTACCCGGCCCCTGGTCACGCGGCAGGTTATGAATATTCTGCTCATGCAGGGAAAAACTACCCACCAGCGTAGCGATTTCACGCTCAGCAACATGCCTCGGCACGCCAGCTAATAGCACCTCTCCACGCATCTGCACAATGTTCCCGCGCTCGCCAAGTTGCAAGGTGTTAAACAATGCCACGGGCGAGACTTCCGTTGCCACCACCCCGCCTCCGGCAGGATAAAAACCGTGGCGTATTAGTGTGGTTTGCTGATGAATGCCCATTTTCGCCAGCAGCGGCTCCAGCACCCGACAGATAAAATCCGCAGGCGGTGCCGACGGGTTATCGGTGCCACCGCTCACTTCAACACGCGAAGGTCCATCAGCAAACCACAGCGCGGGCAGCACCGTTTGCAGCACCAGCGTACAACTTCCGGCGCTACCGATAGCAAAGCGGTAATCGCCGCCGCGCACGGTACCTGGCCGGAAGACCAGACGCTGCGACCCTAGCTCCGCGCCTTCCACCGTTGCTCGGCAAATTTCCGTCGCCGCCTTAACCGCGGTCAGATGCTGGCGCAACAGCCCCGGTTTCGCCCGCCCGGCACGAATGCCAGTGATGGTAAATGGCTGGCCGGTTATCATCGACAGGCTCAGCGCCGAGCGCAGGATCTGCCCGCCGCCTTCGCCCTGTGCGCCATCCAGCGCAATCATCCTTTTCATCATTTATCCTTTTACACACACCACCTGACGCAGGGTGTAGATAACTTCCACCAGATCGCTTTGTGCCGCCATCACCGCGTCGATATCTTTATACGCCATCGGGATTTCGTCGATCACTTCGGCATCTTTACGGCATTCCACATGCGCGGTGGCACGAATTTGATCTTCCACGCTGAACAGTTTTTTCGCTTTAGTACGGCTCATTACCCGCCCGGCACCGTGGCTGCACGAACAGAACGACTCTTCATTTCCCAGCCCACGGACAATAAAGCTTTTCGCCCCCATCGAACCGGGAATAATTCCATATTGACCAGCACGCGCAGACACCGCGCCTTTACGCGTCACATAGATCTCTTCGCTAAAGTGCTGTTCTTTTTGCACATAGTTGTGGTGACAGTTGATCTCTTCCATCGCCAGCGTTTGTGGCTGTCTTACCGTTTTCTGCGTAACGCTCTGCAACGCCGTTACCACGTTTTCCATCATCGCATCGCGGTTAAGGCTGGCAAAAAGCTGCGCCCAGGCCACCGCTTTCAGGTAATCGTCAAAATATTCCGTACCTTCCATAAAGTACGCCAGGTCACGCGATGGCAACGTTTCAAGTGTTTCCTGCATCTCTTTTTGCGCCAGATCGATAAAGTAAGTCCCGATGGCATTACCAATTCCGCGTGAACCGGAGTGCAGCATAATCCACACCTGATCCGACTCATCAAGGCAAATTTCAATAAAGTGGTTACCCGTTCCCAGCGTTCCCAGGTGTTTATAGTTATTGGTATTAAGGAAACGCGGATATTTTTGCGTTAACCACTGATAACCGGCTTCAAGCTCAGCCCATTTCGCATCGACGTTAACAGGCGGTTTTTCCCATGCGCCTTTATCACGTTTACAACGGCCTGTGGTGCGCCCATGCGGCACGGCAGCTTCAATCGCCTGACGCAGCTCCGCCAGGTTTTCAGGCAGGTCAGCCGCCGTTAACGCGGTACGCAGCGCGTTCATTCCACAACCGATATCTACCCCCACCGCCGCCGGAATAATCGCTCCTTTGGTTGGGATCACGCTACCAATGGTGGAACCTTTACCCAGATGTACATCAGGCATTACCGCAATATGTTTGAAAATAAACGGCATCTTCGCCGTATTTATCAGTTGCTGACGCGCATCGTCTTCTACCGGTACGCCTTTGGTCCACATTTTTACCGGGACATTTTCAGTGGTCAGTAATTCGTAATTCATTTTATTTTTCTCTTTTCGTTGTTTGCTGTCCAGATAATTGCAACCGTCGTGCCAGAAAATTAAATGAGTAGATTAATTTTTTAATTCATTGTTTTTAAATAGATAAAATCTTTACGTCCGTAAACGGAGATTTCCCGCAAAGCCAATTCGCCGATAATGAAATATCGTCTTTTATAAGGATATCTAAGATGCGTAAAACAGTGGCTTTTGGCTTTGTCGGCACCGTACTGGATTATGCCGGGCGCGGCAGTCAGCGATGGTCGAAATGGCGTCCGTCACTCTGTCTATGCCAGCAAGAATCGTTAGTCATCAATCGACTGGAATTGTTGCACGACGCCCGCTCACGCTCGCTGTTTGAAACGCTTAAACGCGATATCGCCAATGTTTCGCCAGAAACAAAAGTGGTGGGCGTTGAGATTGAACTGCATAACCCATGGGATTTCGAGGAGGTTTACGCCTGCCTGCATGATTTCGCCCGTGGTTACGCGTTCGAACCTGATAAAGAAGACTATTTAATTCACATCACCACCGGTACCCACGTCGCGCAGATTTGCTGGTTTCTGCTGGCGGAAGCACGTTACCTGCCCGCCAGGTTAATACAATCTTCGCCACCGCGTAAAAAAGAACAGCCGCGCGGTGCAGGTGAAGTGACGATTATCGATCTCGATTTAAGCCGTTATAACGCCATCGCCAGCCGCTTTGCCGAGGAACGCCAGCAAACGCTCGATTTTCTTAAGTCCGGCATTGCCACGCGTAACGCCCACTTCAACCGCATGATTGAGCAGATCGAAAAAGTGGCGATCAAATCCCGCGCACCGATCCTGCTCAACGGCCCAACCGGTGCGGGAAAGTCGTTTCTGGCACGACGCATCTTCGAGTTAAAACAGGCGCGGCATCAGTTTAGCGGCGCGTTTGTGGAGGTGAACTGTGCCACTCTGCGCGGCGATACCGCCATGTCAGCGCTGTTTGGTCATGTGAAAGGCGCGTTTACCGGGGCGCGGGAGTCGCGGGAAGGATTATTACGCAGCGCCAACGGCGGGATGTTATTTCTTGATGAGATTGGCGAACTGGGCGCAGACGAACAGGCAATGCTGCTGAAAGCCATTGAAGAGAAAACCTTTTATCCGTTTGGCAGCGATCGCCAGGTGAGTAGCGACTTTCAGCTGATCGCCGGAACGGTGCGCGATTTGCGTCAGCTGGTTGCCGAAGGCAAATTCCGCGAAGATCTGTACGCGCGGATCAATCTCTGGACCTTCACCCTGCCGGGTCTACGCCAGCGCCAGGAAGATATTGAACCGAACCTGGATTATGAAGTGGAGCGCCACGCCTCACTCACTGGCGACAGCGTGCGTTTTAACACCGAAGCGCGGCGCGCCTGGCTGGCCTTTGCGACATCTCCCCAGGCAACATGGCGCGGTAACTTTCGCGAACTTTCTGCCAGCATCACGCGGATGGCTACCTTTGCCACTAGCGGACGCATCACTCTGGAAGTGGTGGAAGATGAGATAAACCGTCTGCGCTATAACTGGCAGGAGAGTCGTCCTTCCGCGCTTACGGCGTTGCTGGGCGCTGAGGCAGAAAACATCGACCTCTTTGACCGTATGCAACTGGAACATGTTATCGCTATCTGCCGGCAGGCAAAGTCGCTTTCCGCTGCCGGACGCCAGCTTTTTGACGTTTCGCGCCAAGGGAAAGCCAGCGTCAACGACGCGGATCGGCTACGCAAATACCTGGCGCGTTTTAATCTGACGTGGGAAGCCGTGCAGGATCAGCACAGCTCCAGTTGAATATGGTGGTCCGTCAGCACCTGCATCACGCTTACTGGCGGCGGGGCGTCGGTGTAGACGGCATCTACCATGCTGATACTGCCCATATTGACCATCGCGTTACGGCCAAATTTCGAGTGATCGACAACCAGCATAACGTGGCGCGAGTTCTCAATAATGGCGCGTTTGGTGCGAACTTCGTGGTAATCGAACTCCAGTAGCGAGCCGTCGCTATCGATGCCGCTTATCCCCAGAATGCCGAAATCAAGGCGGAACTGGGAGATAAAATCGAGCGTTGCTTCGCCAATGATCCCGCCATCGCGGCTGCGTAATTCGCCACCGGCGAGAATAATACGGAAATCCTCTTTTACCATCAGCGTGTTAGCAACGTTGAGATTGTTAGTCACAATGCGCAAATTGCTGTGATTGAGCAGCGCGTGCGCCACCGCTTCCGGCGTGGTGCCGATATCGATAAACAGCGTCGAGCCATTGGGAATTTGCTCCGCCACTTTGCGGGCGATGCGCTCTTTTTCTTCGGTCTGGGTGGCCTTGCGATCGTGCCACGGCGTATTAACCGAACTGGAAGGCAGCGCCGCACCGCCATGATGGCGCAGGATCAGGTTTTGCTCTGCCAGCTCGTTGAGATCGCGGCGAATAGTCTGCGGGCTAACGGAGAAATGCTCTACCAGCTCCTCGGTGCTGACATAACCCTGCTGTTTAACCAGTTCGATAATACCGTTGTGACGTTGTGTTTGTTTCATTGATAAATCCCTGGAATTATTTTCGTTTTCGCGCATTGAGCGAATCAACAAAAGCCATCGCTAAACCCACGGCTAACCCGGCGATGTGTGCTCCGTTCGCCATCGACATCCCAAACAAATCAAACCATCCGGCGACAATCCAGATCAACGCAAAGATAATTAACCCACGTTGCAGGTAAATGCCACTTTGCGGATCGCGTTCGCCACGTAGCCAGACGTAGCCCATCAGCGCATACACCACGCCAGAAAGCCCGCCAAACCACGGCCCGCTGAATTTTTGCTGCACATAGCCGCTTAACAGGGCGCTGATAAGCGTAATGACAATTAGCTTACCGCTACCGAGGCGTTTTTCCACCGCACCGCCGAGATACCACCACCAGAGCAGGTTAAAGAGGATATGCATCAGCGAGAAGTGCATTAACGCGTGGGTGAAGTAACGCCAGAACTCAAATTTCAGCGTCGGATCGAATGGCCAGGCCAGCCATAACATCACTTCCTGATCGCCGAGAATTTGCATGGCGATAAACACCACCACGCAGGCAATCATCATCACCCAGGTTACCGGACCTGCGCGTTCACGCAAGGCAGCAAAGAAAGGATAACGGCGATAATGCAGGCCACTGTCGGTATGACCGGACTGCCAACTGGCGGCGAGATAACGTGGATCTGCCGGGTTTTCGAGAAAACGCGCCAGCTCCGCCCGTACGCGCTCGGCCTGGGACTCATCCGCCAGCCAGACATCGCTTTGGTTATGTTGTTGAATCGTGAGGATAACACCCTGCGTCGCCATGTAATCAACAAACGCCTGCGCCACTCGGGGGTTAGCAAAAGAGGTAATCATCAACATCGTTGCTGTCGCTTATTCCACACAAAAGGGGACAGTATAAAGCGTTATGCGCCGTACGCCACCTCTGCGGGAAACTGGCGCTGCCAGGCTTCAAAGCCGCCATCAATGCTGTAGACCACATCGTAGCCCTGTTGCAGCAGATACTGCGCCGCGCCTTTGCTGCTATTACCGTGGTAACACATCACCATGACTGGCGTATCGAAGTCGTTATCACGCATAAACGCGCTCAATGTGTCGTTGGTTAAATGGAAAGCCTGCGCCGCATGCCCCATTGCGAAACTCTGTGGATCGCGAATATCGACCAGCACCGCCTCTTTTTCCTGCAACTTCTGGTGCGCGTCGGCAACGTTAATACATTCGAACTGATCCATGCGTCTCTCTTTCTTTACAAACAAGTGGGCAAATTTACCGCACAGTTTACGTCGAAGCGGCAGATAAACGCCATAATGTTATACATATCACTCTAAAATGTTTTTTCAATGTTACCCAAAGCGCAATTCTTTGCTAATATGTTCGATAACGAACATTTATGAACTTTAACGAAAGTGAATGAGGGCAGCATGGAAACCAAAGATCTGATTGTGATAGGTGGCGGCATCAATGGTGCTGGTATCGCGGCAGACGCCGCTGGACGCGGTTTATCCGTGCTGATGCTGGAGGCGCAGGATCTCGCTTGCGCGACCTCTTCCGCCAGTTCAAAACTCATTCACGGTGGCCTGCGCTACCTTGAGCACTATGAATTCCGCCTGGTCAGCGAGGCGCTGGCTGAACGTGAAGTGTTGCTGAAAATGGCTCCGCATATCGCCTTCCCGATGCGTTTTCGCCTGCCACATCGTCCGCATCTGCGCCCGGCGTGGATGATTCGCATTGGTCTGTTTATGTACGATCATCTGGGTAAACGCACCAGCCTGCCGGGATCAACCGGTTTGCGTTTTGGCGCAAACTCAGTGTTAAAACCGGAAATTAAGCGCGGATTCGAATATTCTGACTGTTGGGTAGACGACGCCCGTCTGGTACTCGCCAACGCCCAGATGGTGGTACGTAAAGGCGGTGAAGTGCTTACTCGTACTCGTGCCACGTCTGCTCGCCGCGAAAACGGCCTGTGGATTGTGGAAGCAGAAGATATCGATACCGGCAAAAAATACACCTGGCAGGCGCGCGGCCTGGTGAACGCCACCGGCCCGTGGGTGAAACAATTTTTCGACGACGGGATGCATCTGCCTTCACCTTATGGCATTCGCCTGATCAAAGGCAGCCATATTGTGGTGCCACGCGTGCATACCCAGAAGCAAGCCTACATTCTGCAAAACGAAGATAAACGTATTGTGTTCGTGATCCCGTGGATGGACGAGTTTTCCATCATCGGCACCACCGATGTGGAATACAAAGGTGATCCGAAAGCAGTGAAGATTGAAGAGAGTGAAATCAATTACCTGCTGAAAGTGTATAACACGCACTTTAAAAAACAGCTAAGCCGTGACGATATCGTCTGGACTTACTCCGGCGTGCGTCCGCTGTGTGATGATGAGTCCGACTCGCCGCAGGCAATTACCCGTGATTACACCCTTGATATCCATGACGAAAACGGCAAAGCACCGCTGCTGTCGGTATTCGGCGGTAAGCTGACCACCTACCGCAAACTGGCGGAACATGCGCTGGAAAAACTAACGCCGTATTATCAGGGTATTGGCCCGGCGTGGACGAAAGAGAGCGTGCTGCCGGGTGGTGCCATTGAAGGCGACCGCGACGATTATGCCGCTCGCCTGCGCCGCCGTTACCCGTTCCTGACTGAATCGCTGGCACGTCACTACGCGCGCACTTACGGCAGCAACAGCGAACTGCTGCTCGGCAATGCGGGGGCGATAAGCGACCTCGGGGAGGATTTCGGTCATGAGTTCTACGAAGCGGAACTGAAATACCTGGTGGATCACGAATGGGTCCGTCGCGCCGACGATGCCCTGTGGCGTCGCACAAAACAAGGCATGTGGCTGAATGCGGATCAACAATCTCGTGTGAGTCAGTGGCTGGTGGAGTATACGCAGCAGAAGTTGTCGCTGGCGTCGTAAATTAACGTAAGGTGGCCAGGTCAGATTTCAATCTGACCTGAGACTGATGATAAACAAAAAAACTGCCTGATGCGCTACGCTTATCAGGCCTACGTGGTTTATGCAATATATTGAATTTGCATGATTTTGTAGACAAAATAAGGCGTTCACGCAGCATCCGGCATAAACAAAGCGCACTTCGTCAACAATCTGACCTACTTTTTGATTCAAGGAATTACCGCAAAGCCCACGCAATCATACCCAACGTAACAAAACTCAGACACATTACCCACTCGCCCCACTTCTTCCTCTGACTTCTATTTTTGCTACGCCACTGGCAATAATATCCCAATGCAAAACCAAGCTGGGCGCTTATCGGACCGATAAAGTCAGTCCACGGCTGAGACCCAAATTGAAAAAAATTCAGGGGTAACCAGACAATGGTCAGAAAGAAATTGCGCATATTTTCCAGCAAAGCAATTTGCGCTGGCGCGACATAGAAAATGATATTCCACAGGAGCAACCAGAAATAAACTGGTGCAAATACCAACCAACAATGGAGTCTGTTTTTCAGTTCAGATTGAGTTCTGCAAGAAAATTGCCAACCAACGCAACACATGGCACAGAAAAAAAGTGCATATTCAGCCAATAACCCAAGTTGGAATTCCAGAAGTGAAATACGCCTGAACATGAGCGGGATAGAGAACAGTATTTCTCCCATAAAACTCAGCGTGATAACACAAGCAGCCAGAGCAACCACCGTCGGCCACACCAACAACGGCACAATAACAAAACCAAGAATTAACGGAGGAATATAAAGTCTGATTTTATTCATCTTTATTGTCCTGATGATTCGGATGATGCGTCATAAATCGGCACATAGCCCACATCCTCTACCAATTGCTGTCCCTGCGGGCTTAAAAACCAGTCGACGAATTTCTGCGTTTCCAGCGTAGGGTTTTCGTGCGTCACCATATAAGCATGAATTATGTACGGATAAGTGCCGTTACGGATATTTTCCTCTGTAGGTGCAACGCCATTTATAGCCAGCAGTTTGATCTGTTTGCGCATTTTGAGCATATTGTCATTCATACGTGTGACGTAATAGTGGAAGGTGTATCCAATAGAAGATGGTGTATTTTGGTAGTCGGCGACTTCGGTAATTAAACCGCCCATAAGATCGATAACAGTGGATTTTTTGGCTGGCAGCATTGGAGTATCTTGCATAACCAGTCCCTTCATAACCGTTTGGCTTCCAGAATCTTCTGGCCGCTGCCAGATTTTTATACCTTCGTCACCGCCGCCCACTTTATTCCAGCGACTCACTTTACCGCTAAAAATGTCTTTGACCTGCTGTTCGCTAAGTGAATTAACCGGGTTTTTGATATCAACGATAAAGACAAAGGCTTCGCGGGCGAAAGCGGTATATTTGAGTTTAACACCTGCTTCTTCTGCACGTTTTTTCTGTCCTTCCGACGGTTGTGCAACAAAAATAACCGTCGCGGTACCCTTAATCAGACTATCGTAGGCTTCAGCTGTTCGGGTTTGTTGCAAACCATACGCCTGCCAGGCCAGCGAGGTTCGATCCTTATCTTTTGGCTCGGGTACTAATTCATAATACGCGGAGGCATACAGCGGGTATAAGGCTGTAGCGCCGTACACTCTCGGCCATCTTGACCAATCATCGTTGTAACGTAATTCAGGTTGCCCCCGCAGAGACGTCAGTCCATGGCTGTCTTCTTCCCTGACGCTGTTATAGTACCCTTCCCGGTCGACACATCCCGCCAGTAGCGCCGTACCTAATAGTAAAACACAGGTGAATTTATTCATTGCGCTGATTCCTTTCTCTCGAGCGTTATTTCATTGTTGGATACAGCGGCACATAGCCCACATCTTCCACCAGACTCTGTCCCTGCGGCGTTAAAAACCATTCGACCAGTTTTTGTGTTTCTGACGTAGTATTTTCCCGCGTTACCATAAAGGCATCGATGATATACGGATATTTGCCGTTACGAATATTTTCTGCAGTCGGTGCAATACCGTTAATCGCTAGCAGTTTTATATTTTTATCGGCATTCATTTGTGTTGCGTAATAGCGGAAGGTGTAGCCTATTGCGTTGTTTGTATTACGGTATTCGGCAACGACTTTAATCATTCCCTCCATCATGCTTGCCACTTCGGTTTCCTGCGGCGAGATCATGCGGACATTTTTCATGACCTGCGATTGCATCACTGTCTGGCTGCCAGAGTCTTCCGGGCGTTGCCAGGTCTGGATCTCCTGATCGTTACCGCCAACCGTGCGCCAGTTGGTAATTGCGCCACTAAAAATGTCACGCACTTGTTGTTCAGTCAGGGAATTAACCGGATTATCCGCATTGACGATGAAAACAAACGCTTCACGGGCAAATGGCGTGTACAGCAAAGTGACGCCCGATTTCTCAGCGCGTTTTTTTTGCCCATCGGAAGGTTGCGCCACGAAAATAATATCGGCATCACCGTTAACGATTTTGTTATATGCTTCTTGCGTACGAGAGTTATCCAGATAATCCCAAACGTGAAAATCCTCTGGTATTACACTTAATGCATAAAATGCAGAGGCATAAATGGGGTACGCCGCCGTAGCGCCATCGAGTCGCGGCCAGTTTTGCGTAAATTGAATTTGTGGTTTACCACGCAGTGGCGTCAGTTGATTATTAAGTTTATCGGGTCGCCAGGCCCAGGTATCAATATTTTCACGCACACCGACGCCGGGATTAAGCTGTTTATATAAATAAGCCTGATAACCAGCGACAATACCCAGTAAGAGAAGAATGAACAGAAGTAAATTACGGCAACGTAGACCGGAGGTGCCGGTTAAAGGGTGTCTGGTCGGCCAGCCGTATCCCAGTGAAAAACTGATATGCGCGCCAACGGGAATAATGACTATCCACCAGTACTCACCACCGACGAATGAGACTGTAAAAACGCCCAACCAGGGAAGCATAAGGTTTGCCAACCAACCGGCTCCCATCTGGCGAAATTGATAATCTGCCAGATGTAGCGCGATTATCCAGCCAACCAGGGTTAATAGCGCGGGTAAGAGAAAAAAGCATTGTCGCCAGGCGGCTATTTCTCTTTTTTCTGGTGCGCTATCACCAGCCCACACGCGACCAGAGAAAAATATGATTATCGCCTCCAGCGTCAGCATAAAGACGTTGAGTAGAAGATAAATTGTTGGCGTAAAGAGTAAATTGCAAACCTCAAGAATAGCGGCAAGCCCGGCCCCCAGCATGGCAACAACCGCTGCCAAAAATTGCGCCAGTATGGGGATGCCAAAAAAAGTCATTACCAGCGAGGTCAAAATCCATTTTCCGTTTTGCATTATTCTTTCCATTCTTGCTGAATGGCGAAATTATACTCCCCGATAACCCTCGCCCCCTCTGGACACTTTTCCTAAATAAAGGCGAAAAAAAACGGGACCTTTTGGCCCCGTTCTGTTTTTTAGCGAACTTACAATCTCACCGGATCAATATGCCAGATATGATCGGCGTACTCTTTGATCGTACGGTCAGAAGAGAAGTAGCCCATATTGGCAATGTTCAGCATCGCTTTTGCGGTCCACTCTTCCTGACGCTCGTAGAGTTCGTCGACTTTATCCTGACAATCGACATAGCTGCGATAATCCGCCAGTACCTGGTAGTGATCGCCGAAGTTGATCAGCGAATCGACCAGATCGCGATAGCGACCCGGATCTTCCGGACTGAATACACCGCTGCCGATTTGCGTCAGCACCTGATGCAGCTCCTCATCTTTCTCGTAGTATTCACGCGGTTTGTAGCCCTGACGACGCAGTTCTTCCACTTCTTCCGCTGTGTTACCAAAAATAAAGATATTGTCAGCACCGACATGATCCAGCATCTCGACATTCGCACCGTCCAGCGTACCGATGGTCAGCGCGCCGTTAAGCGCAAACTTCATGTTACTGGTGCCGGAAGCTTCCGTCCCCGCCAGTGAAATCTGTTCAGACAGATCGGCCGCCGGAATGATCAACTGCGCCAGGCTAACGCTGTAGTTCGGGATGAACACGACTTTCAGCTTGTCGCCAATCTGCGGATCGTTGTTGATCACTTTCGCTACGTCATTGATCAAATGAATAATGTGCTTCGCCATGTAATAGGCCGAAGCCGCCTTACCGCCAAAAATATTCACGCGCGGTACCCACTTCGCATCCGGGTCGGCCTTGATGCGGTTATAGCGGGTGATCACGTGCAACACATTCATCAATTGACGTTTGTATTCGTGAATACGTTTGATTTGCACATCGAACAGCGCTTTCGGATTTACCACCACATTCAGCTGCTGGGCGATATACTCCGCCAGACGCTTTTTGTTCTCCAGCTTCGCCTGATGCACCGCGTGATTAACCATTGGGAAATCACAGTGTTGTTGCAGATCATTAAGCAGGCTAAGGTCGGTGCGCCAGTTGCGGCCCAGGTGTTCGTCCAACACGGCTGAAAGCGATGGGTTCGCTACCGCCAGCCAGCGACGCGGCGTCACACCGTTGGTGACGTTGGTGAAACGACCCGGGAAGATTTTCGCAAAGTCGGCAAATAGCGATTGCACCATCAGGTTAGAGTGCAGCTCCGATACACCGTTAACTTTGTGGCTCACCACAACCGCCAGCCAGGCCATACGCACACGACGACCGTTGGATTCATCGATGATCGACGCCCGTCCCAGCAGATCGGTATCGTTCGGATACTGTTCCTGCAATGTTTTCAGGAAATAGTCGTTGATTTCAAAGATGATCTGCAGGTGACGCGGCAGAATTTTACCCAGCATATCGACTGGCCAGGTTTCCAGCGCCTCGCTCATCAGCGTGTGGTTGGTGTAGGAGAAGACCTGACAACACACTTCAAACGCGTCGTCCCAGCTAAATTGGTGCTCATCGATCAGCAGACGCATCATCTCAGGAATCGACAGCACCGGATGGGTATCGTTGAGGTGAATCGCAATTTTATCCGCCAGGTTATCGTAGGTTTTATGCAACTGATAATGGCGGCTTAAAATGTCCTGAATGGTCGAGGAAACCAGGAAGTATTCCTGACGCAGTCGCAGCTCACGCCCGGAGTAGGTGGAGTCGTCCGGATACAATACGCGAGATACGTTCTCGGAGTGGTTTTTATCTTCCACTGCCGCGAAGTAGTCGCCCTGGTTGAATTTACCGAGGTTAATTTCGCTACTGGCTTGGGCACTCCACAAACGCAACGTGTTGGTCGCGTCGGTGTCGTAACCTGGGATTATCTGATCGTAAGCTACTCCCAGAATCTCTTCGGTTTCAATCCAGCGCGTTTTTTTACCTTCCTGCTGAATGCGACCGCCAAAACGGACTTTATAGCGCGTGTTGTGGCGTTTGAATTCCCACGGGTTACCGTATTCCAGCCAGTAGTCAGGCGACTCTTTCTGGCTACCGTTAACGATGTTCTGCTTGAACATACCGTAGTCATAGCGGATGCCGTAACCGCGCCCCGGCAACCCTAACGTCGCCAGAGAATCAAGGAAGCAAGCCGCCAGACGTCCCAGGCCACCGTTACCGAGGCCTGGGTCATTTTCTTCATCAATCAGCTCTTCGAGATTTAACCCCATCGCTTCCAGTGCGCCCTGTACATCTTCGTAAATTCCTAGCGACAACATGGCGTTGGAAAGCGTACGGCCAATCAAAAACTCCATCGACAGGTAGTAAACCTGACGAGTTTCTTGCGACAACTGGGCACGGTTTGAACGTAACCAGCGCTCCACGAGACGATCGCGCACAGCAAATAACGTTGCGTTCAGCCATTCATGTTTATTGGCGACGACCGGGTCCTTTCCAATCGTAAACATCAGCTTGTAAGCGATAGAGTGCTTAAGAGCTTCTACGCTAAGCGTGGGCGATGAATATGTAAACGGAGCATTCATATAGGCGTTTCCTGAAAACTATTTCAAGCGATAGTAAAGCTCACGGTACGACTTCGCCGCGACCTGCCAGCTAAAATCCATTGCCATAGCCTGACGTTGCACAAACCGCCACAGTGAAGGACGGGACCACAGTACAAAAGCACGTCGAATAGCCCGTAACAGCGACCAGGCATTACTATCTTCAAAGACAAACCCACTGGCGACGCCATCTGCAAGGTTCTCAAGAGAACAGTCAGAAACCGTATCAGCAAGCCCACCGGTGCGCCGCACTAACGGCAGCGTACCGTACTTCAATCCATAAAGTTGCGTTAAGCCGCACGGTTCAAAACGGCTGGGCACCAGAATGACGTCCGCGCCGCCCATAATGCGATGCGAAAATGCTTCGTGATAGCCAATCTGAACGCCCACCTGGCCGGGGTATTCCGCTGCCGCCGCAAGGAAACCTTCCTGCAGCACCGGATCGCCCGCGCCGAGTAGCGCCAGCTGCCCGCCCTGCTCCAGAAGGCCCGGTAAGGCTTCCAGCACCAGGTCGAGACCTTTCTGGCTGGTCAGACGGCTCACCACTGCAAAAAGCGGCACTTTATCGTCAACCTTAAGCCCCATTGCGATTTGTAACTGGCGCTTATTTTCCGCTTTATCTTCCAACGTATCGCGGGTGTAACGCGAGGCCAACAGTAAGTCCGTCTCTGGACTCCAGATTTTCTCGTCCACGCCGTTCAGTACGCCGGAAAGACGCCCTTCACGGTGACGCTGTTGCAACAGACCTTCCATACCGTAGGCAAACTGCGGTTCGGTGATCTCGCGAGCGTAGGTTGGGCTGACTGCCGTAATGTGATCGGCATAGTACAGACCGGCCTTCAGAAAAGAGATTTGTCCGTTGAATTCCAGCCCATGAATATTAAAGAATGACCATGGCAATTGGATGTCATTCATGTGATGTGCATAAAACATGCCTTGATAGGCCAGGTTGTGCACAGTAAACACCGACTTCGCCGGACGCCCGCGCGCCGCCAGATACGCAGGCGCAAGGCCTGCATGCCAGTCGTGCGCATGCACCACATCAGGACGCCAGAATGGGTCAAGCCCGCTGGCCATTTCTGCCCCAACCCACCCCAGCAGCGCAAAACGCAACACGTTGTCGGTATAGGCAAATAAGTTGGTATCGTGATACGGGCTTCCCGGACGATCATAGAGATGCGGCGCGTCAATCAGGTAAATGCCAACCCCGTTGTAATGACCGAACAACAGCGTGATATGTCCGGCGAAGGTATCACGACGGGATACTACCTGCGCATCGGTCACGCCACGGCGAATATCGGGAAATGCAGGCAACAGTACGCGAGCGTCAACGCCGTCTGCGATTTGTGCTGCGGGTAATGCCCCAATAACATCAGCCAGACCGCCGGTTTTAAGCAGCGGGAACATCTCTGAACATACATGTAAAACCTGCATTATCGCTCCTGTTTATGCCCTAACTTCCGTAGCATTTCGCGCGTTACCAGCACGATGCCTTCTTCTGAACGATAGAAACGACGTGCATCTTCCTCTGCGTTTTCACCAATCACCATGCCTTCCGGGATAACACAAGCACGATCGATGACGCAGCGGCGCAGACGGCACGAGCGACCTACCCATACTTCCGGTAACAATACGGCGGAATCAATGTTGCAGAATGAATTCACGCGAACGCGCGAGAACAGAACGGACTGCACCACCACCGAACCGGAGATCACACAACCGCCGGATACCAGTGAGTTAAGGGTCATCCCGTGGCTACCGGAGCGATCCTGCACGAATTTCGCTGGCGGTAATGATTCATTGTAGGTGCGAATTGGCCAATTGCGATCGTACATATCCAGTTCCGGCACCACAGAGGCCAGATCGAGGTTCGCTTTCCAGTAAGCTTCCAGCGTACCCACATCGCGCCAGTACGGCTCGGCATCCGGGTCGGATTGTACGCAAGAGAGCGGGAACGGGTGCGCATAGGCCAGACCGGCTTCGGTGATCTTGGGAATCAAATCTTTGCCAAAGTCGTGGCTGGAGTTCTCATCGCGATCGTCTTCTTCCAGCAGTTCATACAGATAGTCGGCGTCAAAGACGTAAATACCCATACTCGCCAGAGATTTGCTCGGATCGTTCGGCATTGACGGCGGGTTAGCTGGTTTTTCAACGAATTCGATAATTTTATCGTTCTCATCAACCGCCATAACGCCAAACGCGGAGGCTTCTTCAATCGGTACTGGCATACAAGCAACGGTGCAACGTGCGCCTTTTTCGACGTGGTCGATAAGCATACGCGAGTAGTCTTGCTTGTAGATATGGTCGCCCGCCAGGATCACCACGTATTCCGCTTTATAACGGCGGATAATGTCGAGGTTTTGGGTAACTGCATCTGCGGTGCCGCGATACCAGTTTTCCCCTTTCATTCTCTGCTGTGCTGGCAGCAGATCGACAAACTCGTTCATTTCTTCATTGAAGAATGACCAGCCGCGCTGAATGTGCTGCACCAGAGTGTGGGACTGGTACTGGGTGATCACGCCCATACGACGGATCCCGGAGTTGATGCAGTTAGACAGCGCAAAGTCGATAATGCGGAACTTACCGCCGAAGTGTACGGCCGGTTTTGCTCGCTTATTGGTTAAATCCTTCAGGCGGGTACCACGTCCTCCCGCCAGTATCAGGGCAACAGATTTCAATGGCAGCTGGCGCGCCAACATTAAGTGATCGTTCTTCTCTAAACTAACCATGACTAACTCCTTTTTTATCATCTCTGGAACACACACAATCCGTGTGCAGGTCCCTGCCAGACAGCCGTAATCACTGGGTTATCCTCTCCAGCGAATGGGGGAATGGCGTGCCACTCCCCAGCAGGTAAAACAATCTCTGTTACCTCAAGCGTGGCGTTAATTGCGATCAAAAAGCGATCCGAGAGCAGAATTTGCAGCTGTTTCGGCCCGTTTTGCCACTCATCCGTGCTTAAAGGTTGAGCATATCGATTTAGCCAACGGACATTGCCGTCGCCTTCTTCCCACCAGCGATTCTCCATCAAAGCGGGAATGCGCTTGCGCAGATGGATTAACGCGGCGGTAAATGCGGTTAAACCACTGCTTGCCTGCGACCAGTCCAACCAGGTTAATTGGTTATCCTGACAGTAGGCATTGTTATTGCCATGCTGGCTGTGACCATGTTCGTCACCGGCCAGTAACATCGGCGTACCCTGGGAGAGCAACAACGTTGTTAACAGGGCGTGAATGCTGTCGCGCCGCCGTTCAACCAGATCAAGAGTACCGCCTAACCCTTCTTTACCATGATTGTTACTGTAATTGTTGTTGGTCCCGTCGCGATTTTCTTCTCCGTTTGCTTCATTGTGTTTATGGTTGAAGCAAACGCAGTCGCGAAGCGTAAAACCGTCATGCGCGGTGACGAGATTAATCGCGGCACTCGGCAGACGACCATTACGTTTAAAAACATCGCTGGAGGCAGCAAAACGCCCGGCAAACGCCCCCAGAGGCAAATCATAATGCAGCCAGAAACGACGGGCAGCATCGCGGAAATGATCGTTCCACTCGGCAAACAGCGGCGGGAAATTTCCCACCTGATAACCACCAGGAGCAATATCCCACGGTTCAGCAATTAACTTCACCTGTGAGAGCACGGGGCAGTTCTGGATAGCGGTAAACAACGGCGCATCCTGACGGAACTCTGGCGTACGGCCCATGACTGCCGCCAGATCAAAGCGGAAACCATCGACGTGGCAGGTTTCTACCCAATAACGCAGGCAGGCGCAGGCATAATCCACCACCGCCGGATGACTCAAATTGAGCGTATTGCCGCAACCGGTCCAGTTGTGATAATCGCCGTCTTCTCTTATCCAATAATAGCTACGGTTGTCGATCCCACGCAGAGAGAATAACGGGCCGTCGAGGTCCAGTTCCGCGCTATGGTTGAGCACGATATCAAGAATGACTTCGATACCCGCTTTATGCAGTGCTTTGATTGCATCGCGAAACTCATGCAGCGCCGTTTCTGGGGAGCAGGCATACGCCGGATGCAGCGCAAACATCGCCACCGGGTTGTAACCCCAGTAGTTACTTAGCCCCATGCGTTGCAGACGTGGTTCACTGGCAAACTGCGCCACCGGCAGCAGTTCCAGCGCGGTAATGCCCAACTGTTTCAAATAGTTGATCATCACCGGATGCCCCAGGGCTTTATAAGTGCCACGGATCTCGACCGGGATCTCCGGGTGCAGGTACGTTAATCCTTTGACATGGGCTTCATAAATGATGGTGCTGCCCCACGGCGTGCGCGGCGGGGCATCATCCTCCCAGTCATAGTGATCAACCACCACTACGCATTTCGGCGCAATGGCGGCGTTGTCGCGATAGTCAGGTTCATTATGACCGGCGTGCAGCAGCGGGTTATCTTTAAACTCCCCGTCAATTTGCCGCGCGCAAGGATCAATCAACAACTTCGCCGGGTTAAAGCGATGCCCCTCGGCGGGTTGCCAGGGGCCATGAACGCGATAACCATAACGCAAACCCGGACGCGCATCCGGCAGATAACCGTGCCAAATGTCGCCACTGTGCCCTGGCAAGTCATAGCGATGTTCCTGGCCATTGGCGTCAAAGATACACAGTTCTACCCGCTCGGCATGAGCGGAGAAAAGTGTGAAGTTGACGCCCTGACCGTCGTAATGCGCGCCGAGGGGTGCGGGTTTGCCAATGGCGAGTTGTGTCATTCTGCCTCCCGAACCAGCCAGATAGTGGCCAGCGGTGGTAGTGTCAGGCTTAGTGAATGCTGACGACCGTGGCTGGCAATCTCATCGCTGTGTACCGTGCCGCCATTGCCGGCATTACTGCCGTGATAGTGCATGGAATCGGTATTGAGGATTTCACGCCATTTACCCGGCTGGTTAATACCGAAGCGATAATCATGACGCGGCACCGGTGTAAAGTTACTGGCAACGATGATTTCGTTACCCTCTTTATCGCGACGCACAAAGATCAGCACCGAGTGTTCTTTGTCATCCACCACCAGCCATTCAAAACCGTACGGGTCAAAATCCAGTTCATGCATTGCTTTATGGTGGCGGTAGGTGAGGTTCAGATCGCGCACCAGACGCTGGACACCGTGGTGCCAGTTATCGCCGCCTTCCAACAGATGCCAGTCGAGGCTGGCGTCATGGTTCCACTCGCGGCCCTGGGCAAATTCGTTCCCCATGAACAGCAATTTCTTGCCCGGGAATGCCCACATCCAGCCGTAGTAGGCGCGCAGGTTAGCGAATTTCTGCCATGCGTCGCCCGGCATCCGGTCGAGAATCGATTTTTTACCGTGGACCACTTCATCATGCGACAACGGCAGGACGAAGTTTTCAGTGTAGTTGTAGAGCATCCCGAAGGTCAGTTTATCGTGATGATACTGACGATAAACTGGGTCGAGCTTCATGTAGTCCAGGGTGTCATGCATCCAGCCGAGGTTCCACTTGTACCAGAAGCCCAGACCGCCCATGTCCTGCGGACGAGAAACGCCAGGGAAATCGGTAGACTCCTCCGCCATTGTCACTGCACCGGAAACCTGCTCACCAAGAATACGGTTGGTATTACGCAAGAATTCAATCGCTTCAAGATTCTCGCGACCGCCAAATTCGTTCGGGATCCACTCCCCCTCTTTACGGCTGTAGTCGCGATAAATCATTGACGCCACCGCATCGACGCGCAGCGCATCAATACCAAAACGTTCAATCCAGTAAAGTGCGTTACCGACAAGGAAGTTACTGACTTCACGGCGACCATAGTTGTAGATCAGCGTGTTCCAGTCCTGATGATAGCCTTCGCGCGGATCGCTGTGTTCATACAAGTTCGTGCCATCAAATTCGGCAAGCGCAAAGTCATCGGTCGGGAAGTGGCCTGGCACCCAGTCGAGAATCACGTTCAGACCAGCTGCGTGTGCGGCATCAATGAAATAACGGAAGTCGTCGCGGGTACCAAAACGGCGGGTCGGTGCATACAGGCCGGTTGGCTGATAACCCCAACTGCCATCGAACGGATGCTCGTTAATGGGCAGTAGCTCGAGATGGGTAAAGCCCATCCATTTAGCATAAGGCACAAGTTGATCGGCCAGCTCGCGGTAGCTTAACCAGAAATTGTTGTCGGTGTGGCGACGCCAGGAGCCCAGGTGAACTTCATAAATAGAGATTGGCGCATCAAACTGATTCGCTTTTTTGCGCTCTTCAGTCTGCACAACCTTTTCCGGCAGCCCGCAAATAAGAGACGCGGTTTCCGGGCGCATTTGCGCTTCGAAGGCATAAGGGTCGGACTTCAGACGCAAGTTGCCATTGGCATCAATCATCTCGTATTTATAGAGCTGACCGTTATGCGCCCCAGGGATAAACAGTTCCCAGATGCCGCTCTCTTTACGCAGGCGCATCGGATGACGGCGACCGTCCCAGTAGTTGAATTGCCCAACCACCGAGACCCGACGGGCGTTTGGAGCCCAGACAGAAAAACGCGTACCTGTGACGCCATCCATAGTATCTGCATGCGCGCCTAAGGTTTCATACGGACGCAGGTGAGTACCTTCAGATAATAGCCAGGCATCCATTTCCTGGATTAGCGGGCCAAAACGGTAAGGATCATCAATCAGGTTTTGCTGACCATGCCAGACAACAGCCAGTTGATAGCGGAAAAAATTCTTACGTCGCGGAATGACACCGCTAAAGAATCCCCGTGAGTCGAGACACTCCAGTTTTGCGAGTTTGCGCCCGGTTTTCGGTTCAATCACCCACACATCGGTAGCGTCGGGTAAAAGGGCACGGACTTCCAGTCCCGCGGTGGTTTTATGCATCCCCAGTACGGAAAAAGGATCCGCAAAATGGCCTGCAATTAGCGCGTTAATCACGTCTCTATCGATACGATCGGACATGCTTGTCTTCCTGTTTTATTGTGTCACCCCATCCAACTGAATTTTTGACTTCTGGCTGTGACATTTTTTTGACCTGAACGGCGCAGCACTCTGTGCATCCTCTCTGCGTCGTCCTCACTTCAGGTAAGGCTGTGAATACTCGTGTATTCCGCCACCCTTAAAGAATAGCCAATGCTCTATTTAACTCCCGGTAAATCATGAAACATCTGCGCTTACTCCTGTATTACGCACTAGCAGGGGCGGCATCGCGCCCCAGATTTAATGAATAAAGATTACGCCAGTTGACGAAGCATCCGACGTAGCGGCTCCGCGGCCCCCCACAGCAGCTGGTCGCCCACGGTAAAGGCTGACAGGAACTCCGGTCCCATATTCAGCTTACGCAGACGGCCTACCGGCGTGGTCAGCGTGCCGGTAACGGCAGCTGGGGTTAGCTCACGCATAGTGATTTCCCGATCGTTTGGAACAACTTTCGCCCACGGATTGTGCGCAGCCAGCAGTTCTTCCACGGTCGGAATAGACACATCTTTTTTCAATTTAATAGTGAATGCCTGGCTGTGGCAGCGCAATGCCCCGACACGCACACATAAACCATCTACCGGAATTACGGAAGATGTGTTGAGGATCTTGTTGGTTTCCGCCTGCCCTTTCCACTCTTCGCGGCTCTGACCGTTATCAAGCTGTTTGTCGATCCACGGAATCAGGCTACCCGCCAGCGGCACGCCAAAGTTATCTACCGGCAGCTCACCGCTACGGGTTAAGGTTGTGACTTTGCGTTCGATATCGAGAATAGCAGAGGACGGGGTCGCGAGTTCATCTGCCACATGGCCATACAGATGGCCCATCTGGGTTAATAACTCACGCATATGTCGCGCACCACCGCCGGAAGCGGCCTGGTAGGTTGCAACGGACACCCAATCAACAAGATCATTGGCGAATAAACCACCCAACGACATCAACATCAGGCTTACGGTACAGTTACCGCCAACAAAAGTCCTGATGCCATTATTTAATCCGTCGGTAATGACGTCCTGATTGACGGGGTCAAGAATGATGATGGCGTCATCTTTCATGCGCAGAGATGATGCTGCGTCAATCCAGTAACCTTGCCATCCGCTTTCACGAAGCTTTGGATAGATTTCGTTGGTATAATCGCCGCCCTGACAGGTCACAATGATATCGAGGGCCTTTAGCGCCTCCAGATCAAAGGCATCCTGAAGTGTGCCAGTGGTTCCGCCAAAAGACGGCGCAGCCTGACCAAGCTGAGAAGTAGAAAAGAAGACAGGGCGAATGGCGTCGAAGTCGCGCTCTTCAACCATGCGTTGCATGAGAACGGAGCCGACCATACCGCGCCAGCCGATAAAACCAACATTTTTCATAAGCGTTTTTTCCTGCAAAGATGTGTGCTGTATAAATGTGCCGGTCTCCTCCTGGCACATCTTTCACCATACAAAAAGCAGCCAAAGTCGCAAGTGAAATTAATCAATGATAGCGAAGCCATCAGTAATGCGACTTATCCTGCTTTGTTAGCACGCAGAAAGTCCGCGGCAATTATCAGGGAATTTGAGTTATGAATGAAATCATTTCTGCAGCAGTTTTATTGATCCTGATTATGGATCCGCTCGGAAACCTACCTATTTTCATGTCCGTACTGAAACATACTGAACCGAAAAGACGGCGGGCAATCATGGTGCGGGAGTTGCTTATTGCTCTCCTGGTGATGCTGGTGTTCCTGTTTGCGGGTGAGAAAATTCTGGCATTTCTCAGCCTGCGAGCAGAAACCGTCTCCATTTCTGGCGGCATCATTCTGTTTCTGATCGCCATTAAGATGATTTTCCCCAGCGCTTCAGGAAATAGCAGCGGGCTTCCGGCAGGTGAAGAGCCGTTTATCGTGCCGTTGGCAATTCCGTTAGTCGCCGGGCCGACTATTCTCGCCACGCTGATGTTGTTGTCTCATCAGTACCCGAATCAGATGGGACATCTGGTGATTGCTCTGCTACTGGCCTGGGGCGGCACCTTTGTTATCCTGCTACAGTCTTCGCTATTTTTACGTCTGCTGGGCGAGAAAGGGGTGAATGCACTTGAACGCCTGATGGGATTGATTCTGGTGATGATGGCAACTCAGATGTTCCTCGACGGCATTCGAATGTGGATGAAGGGGTAAGGTTCAAACAGGTGCTGCACACAACCAGACGCGGCACCTGTTTTATTACCTGAACTGATAATGACCTTCGCCCAATCGAATAACCCTTCCCTCTTCTTCTGCGCGGTTCAGCCACACACTAATTTGTTCGATGGTTAAACCAGTACAAGACGCCAGCCTTTCAATACTTATCGATTCCTTTGCAAGGATCGCCAGTTCCGCCACAAAGAGTTGATAAAAATCGACAGGCGTATGCGCGGGCATTACTGCGTAATTTGCGTCATCTTCATGCAGCGAAAACAGTTCTGGTTGAGCGTTACGGAGTGCTTTGTCATACATCAGCCCAGGAACGTCTGGCAGTCTGATCGTCACATTCTCAGCCTGTTCAGCACTCCATGACGCCCCATTTTCTACTAATCGTGAATTGGCTGATTGCACATCCTGATTTGGTTTAACCAGAACAGGCAGCCACTGATGTTTTAACGCCTCCATCGCTCCGGTTATCGTTCCACCGGTCATTCCCGCACGTACAACCATTGCGCTTTCAGCAAGGCAATAAATATATTTATTCCGCGCCATTGCATTGCCGACGGTGAAACGTACCTCTGGGTAAAACGGTGAAATCAACACCAGGTTGCCTGCTATAAGCCCTTCACGCCATTTCACTAACGTACTCGTTTTTAACAAGCTATCAGCTAATACGCCAACGGCAGTTCCCCCGGCCTCCAGTGCCGACGCCATTGCACATTCATCAATACCTCGCGCACCACCAGAGATAACGCAAATCCCCTGTTGGGCCAGTTTCGCTGCCAGTTGTTGGGTATAGCGCAAATCGGCAGTCGGAGCATCTCGCGAGCCAACAATCGCCATACCTTCCGCTTGCAGTAATGCTTTATTCCCGCAGCCAAATAAAACGGGAGGTGCATCCGTTCGCAATCGGTTTTTCAAGCGAACGGGATAATCGGCATCTCCGCGGGTTAAGATCCATAAACCGGCGCGTTGCCACTTATCTACCGCCAACGCCAGACTATGACCACGCGCCAGCAAGCCAAGAATACGCTCCTGAGAAATACGCGGATCGCTCCAGCCTGTAAGTTTCTCTTGCGGTTGCGGCACCAGAAGATCGGCGGGACTGATACGTTGGTGCTTCAGCCATAATGCAAACTTCCCCCATTCACTATTACTAAGAGGTTTATACTCACTCGCCGCCGCGCGAGAAAAATCGCTGGTTAGCAGGAGAGTTGCTTGTGCATTGGCTGAAAGATTCATCAATTTTTTACCGAGGTAGAAGCAAGGGCAAGAGGATAAACCGTCGGGCAACCTGCCTGGCGTAACAGTGCTGTCAGAACTGTCAGCGTCCATGCAGAATCCACGATATCATCAACCAGCAACGCCGGACCTGGCATCAAAGGAGGGGTAATCACAAACGCCCCGTCGAGATTTTGACACTGGTGAAAACGGTTTTGCTGCATTTTCTGCGGTGGATTGTCCACGACTTTTTCAATGGCATCAATAAAAGGTAAGCCAAGTTTCGCCGCCAGTCGCCGGGCAAAATCAGGAACCAGGTCGAGGTGCCTTAATGAAGGAACGCAGCATACCCAGGTTGGTTCAGGATGCGGATTCCAGCGTTGGCGAACCATTTCCGCACATGCTTCTACCAGCTCATCACTTAAGCGCCCCGTTTTTTTCTCCTGTGCTACCTGCTTTCCCCACCCGGAATCTCCCCAACGAGAAAGGATTCGCCCCGTAGATCCTTGTAAACCCGCAGGCAAGTTCCCTTTAAATCCGTATTGCGTAAAAGCCCCAGCTGCCACCTGTTTATTGAGATTTAACGGCAGGTCAGCGTGTTTAATAAATAAATTTGCCGCATGGAGTAAGCCGCTATCAATGTCGGGCGACAATAACGGATGCTGAAGACAACTGCTACATTTACCACAACGTTCGGCACTTGGCTCATCGAGTGCACGGCGCAGAAATTGCATTTTGCACTCCTTGGTCGTGATATAGCTTTCAACGTCTGCCAGTTCACTTTTTCTCTGATTCATCAAATGGTTAATTCGTTTATGATCAGGAGAAAAACTGACGATAGTTCTGCGCCATAATTTCTCGGTATACACCACAGGCGATGGATTTTCCGCTACCAATAATTTCAGTGCTTTTTCTATTTGCCCATAACGAAGATTCGTCCGTTGTTCAATGCCTCGTAGGGTAAGACCGTCATTCTCGCTAAGTACGTTGAGTATTTCATGAATTTGCGCCTCCGCAGGAAAGGCGCTTTCACGGAAGAATTGATGAATAGCGCGGTCTTCACCACCACAAAGCAATATGCCAACTGCGGAATCTATAGCACGCCCGGCACGCCCCACCTGTTGGTAGTAACCGACAATAGACCCCGGCATCTGATAATGAATGACGAAACCTAAATCAGGTTTATCAAACCCCATACCTAATGCCGTCGTCGCGACCAGCACTTTGATTTTATTTGCCAGCAGTGCCTGCTCCAGATATTCCCTGGCAGTATTAGAATCTTCCGCGCCTTCACAAGTCACGCCGCTGTAGTAAGCAAATGCACTGATACCATTTTTCCTTAACCACTCGGCGACAAGTTCAGCATCGCGAGTCGTCAGGGTATAAACAATTCCCGATTTGGAAAACTGAGGGATAACCGTTGCTAACCATGCCAGACGGGATGACTGTTCTCCTAAGACTAAGGCATCAAGCGCCAAACTTTCGCGAGCCAGCGTTCCACGCTGAATCACAATGTCACCCAATTGCTGACGGATATCCTCAACAACACGGTTATTCGCTGTCGCGGTTGTACCCAGAACAGGGGTATTCGCAGGCAGTTGGCGCAAAATATCTAATATACGTCGGTAATCCGGGCGAAAATCGTGGCCCCAATCAGAGATGCAGTGCGCCTCGTCGACCACAAGCAAGCCAATACGATCGGCTATAGGATATAAAACCGTTTCGATAAAGTCCTGGTTTGCCAAACGTTCCGGGGAAACCAGCAAGCAATCGACCTCACCTTGCAGCAACTTATCGCTAATGCGCTGCCATTCTTCTCTGTTTGTAGAATTCAACGTTTCAGCCGTAATACCTAACCGTTCAGCGGCGGCAACCTGGTTACGCATCAGGGCAAGCAAAGGAGAGATGATAATTGTCGTGCCAGCGCCGCGATCGCGGAAGATTTTACTGGCGATGAAGTACACGGCACTTTTCCCCCAGCCGGTGCGCTGTACAACCAGCAGTTTTCGCCGCTGATTAACCACTGCATCTATGGCTTCCCATTGCCCTTCCCTGAAAGTAGCGGTGGTATTTTCTAACATCCGCTGTAAAAGCAATTCAGCTCCGTGCTTTTCCATCTTTATCTCCTGCGATCTTTAGGCAGTGATTAGAACGGATTATTAGCAGGTAAATTTGCGAGAGAGATCAAAAAGATGAAGAGAGGAGATAAGAGAAATGAATTACTGCGAGCAAGCTCGCAGTAATTTGTCGCAGTAATTAACTCAACAGCTGGAACGCAATCATCCCAACGATGGCACCAACAGTGCCGAGGATGGTTTCCATCATGGTCCAGGTTTTAAGCGTTTCGGCTTCGGTCGCGCCGGTAAATTTACCGAACAACCAGAAACCCGCGTCGTTAACGTGGCTGACAACAATCGAACCACCGGCGATACAAATCGACAGCGCCGCCATTTGCGCACCGGAGTAGTTCAGTTGTTCAATAACCGGCATCACCAGTCCCACAGCCGTTAAACAGGCAACGGTGGCAGACCCCTGAATGATGCGCACTGCAGCGGCCAGCACGAAGCAGGTGATGGCTATCGGCAGGCCCATGCCGGTTAACGCTTCGCCCAGTGCCGGACCTACGCCTGAGTCAACCAGCACCTGTTTGAACACGCCGCCTGCACCAATCACCAGCAGAATGATCCCCGCCGGTTGCAGCGCGTGACCGCAAATTTCCATCACTTTATCTTTCGGCATGCCCTGACGCATTGCCAGGCCATAAATCGCTACCAGACAAGCAACCAGAATCGCGGTAAACGGATGACCAATAAACTCGAACCATTCGTAAGCGGTAGAGCCTTCTGGCACAAAACGCGCGGCAATGGTTTTCAGCCCTACCAGCACCAGCGGCAACAGGATCAGCGACAGGCTGAATCCGAAGGACGGCATTTTGCCTTCGCCGAGATGCGGTTCGCTGATGTCGTCAGGAATATGCAGCTCCACGTAGCGGCTGATGAAATTACCCCACAGCGGCCCGGCAATAATCATTCCCGGAATTGCCGCACACAGGCCAATCAGGATCATCCAGCCAAAGTCGGCGTTCATCTGCGATGCCAGCAGCATTGGCGCTGGTCCAGGCACCAGGAACGCAGCCGCGGCCGCCACGCCTGCAAATAATGGGATTACCAGCTTCACCAGGTTCGTACCGGTGTGGCGCGCCATTGAGAAAGCAACGCTAATCAGCAGAACAATCGCCACTTCAAAGAACAACGGCAACGCACAGACCAGCCCCGCAAGGCCGATGGCATAATGCGCGCGGCTGTGACCGAAGGATTTGAGCATTTTGACGGCAATCTGATCGACTGCGCCGGTTTCATGTAAGATCTTGCCAAACATGGCTCCCAGGGCGACAACCACCGCCAGGAAGCCGAGGGTGCCTCCCATCCCTTTTTCCATTGTCGCTGCGATTTTATCGAGCGGCATACCGGAAAAAAGGCCAGCCCCCATAGACACCACCATCAAAGCCAGGAAAGCGTGCATACGCGCCTTCATGACTAAAAACAGCAGCAGTAAAACAGACCCTACTGCTGTTAAAACAAGCGTTAATGTAGTCACTACTTATTTGCCTTTTTTAATAACCTCAATGGTGCTTGCCACAACACCTTCCAGCGGTTGATCGATATCCACCACCAGTACATCGGTTTCGTCCGCACCCGGCTCCTGCAGCGTTTCAAACTGCGTCACCAACATTTGGGTTTTAAAGAAATGGCCTTTGCGCGCTTTCAGGCGGCTTTCAATCACATCAAAATCGCCTTTCAGGTAGATGAAAGAGAGATTCGGATTACCCGCGCGTAGCAAGTCGCGATAGTGTTTTTTCAGTGCAGAGCAGACGATCAGCGACACTTTATTGGTGCGCTGCATAGCAAACGCGGCGTCGTTCAGCGCCTGCAACCACGGTTTGCGATCGTCGTCATTCAGCGGTTCACCAGACGCCATTTTTTCGATATTGCGCCGTGGATGGAGGAAATCGCCATCAAGAAACGCGGCATGAAGTTGATGCGCCACTTCACTGGCGACCGCAGATTTGCCGCTGCCCGATACGCCCATCAAGACGTAAATGTGGTGATCATGGTTAGTCGTGCTCAAAGTGGTGCCCCCACAATACAAGAATTAAAGATGTTACGGGTAACTGTTATCGGTAACATTGTCCGGCCGGACAATATCAGAAGCAATATCCATCCGTGCCTTAAGTGTATAAGTGTGAGCTACTTCAAATTTGTGGGCTTAAATAGATCCGCCCGGTGACAAGGTGAAACCTAAATCTAACATTTTCGGTGTCACAGATTCGCCACGAATACGCGCCAGCAGGCGTTCAGCGCCAATACTGCCCATCCGCTCACGCGGCGTCAGTACGCTCGCCAACCGTGGTTCCATCACCTGACCAATGTCATGACCATGGAAACCGGCAATCGCCATATCGTCAGGAACTTTCAACCCCAGACGCTGACATTCAAACGCCGCGCCGACCGCCAGGTCATCATTAGTACAGAACACGCCATCCAGCTGCGGATATTCCCGCCTCGCCTGGCGAATCAGTTCAATACCGGAAGAGTAAGAAGAAGATTGCTCAACCATCACGCTATATGGCACCAGGCCTGCATCCAGCATCGCCTGTTCGTATCCCTTCTGTTTGATGATAGTACGTTCGTCGAGACGTGCGCCGAGATAGGCAATGTGGCGATGCCCGCGAGCAATAATGGCAGTGGTCATCTGGCGTGCCGCTTCAAAGTTATCAAAACCGACGGCGATATCGAGGCACGGCGACTTGCTGTCCATCAGTTCCACCACTGGAATCCCCGCCACTTCAATCATCTTTAAGGTGCGTGGCGTGTGAGTACGTTCGGTGAGGATCAGGCCGTCGATATTCCATGAGAGCATGGATTCGAGGCGTTCTTGCTCCATTTCCGGTTTATAACCGTAGTGCGCCAGCATGGTTTGATAACCGTGCGCGTCGGTGACGCTTTCGATTCCGCGTAATACTTCCGCGAAAACCTGGTTGGTGAGAGAAGGTAACAGGACGCCAATCGCCCGGCTGGTGGCGTTAGAGAGGATATCGGGCGCGCGATTGGGAATATAACCCAGTTCATCAAGAGCGGCGGCAATCTTGCCGCGTAGAGCGACGGAAACCTGCTCCGGGTTGCGTAAAAAACGGCTGACCGTCATTTTGGTCACGCCTACACGGTCAGCCACATCCTGAAGTACGGGTCTTTTCTTTTTCATCGTCCTGAAGGTACAAAAGAGATAGATTCTTTTAGTTTAACACGGACGCCTCAGAACCTTCCCGGGGAAAACAGTGCTTGTTTACAATTATTAGATATACACTAAATCAATTGCATCGCATTGTGCTAACGACACGGCAAAACCCCGGTCGCGTACATCAGCACGCGACCGGAGCGAGCGAGGAAGCCTGCAAAAAGGCAGGCTTCAAAGATGCCGTTGAGTTTTAAACCGGCGGCAGATCGAACAGTAACACTTCGCTGTCGCTATCCGCATGAATGGAGATTGCCTGCTCATCCCAGATTGCCAGACCATCGCTGGTCGAGGCTTTCACGCCGTTAATGGTGACATTGCCTTTCACCACCTGGATCCAGACGCGGCGTTCAGCGGCAATCTGATGCACCGACTGCTCATCTTTCAGCAATGCCCAACGATACAGTTCCATATCCTGATGCACTTTCAGCGAACCATCTCGCGCATCCGGCGAGAGCACCAGCTGTTTGCCCTGTACGGCATCGAAGCGACGCTGTTCATAACGCGGCGTAATGCCGTTTTCTTCAGGCATGATCCAGATCTGATACAGATGCAGACGCTCGGTGCTGCTTGGGTTGTACTCAGAGTGACGGATACCCGTACCCGCACTCATAATCTGGAACTCACCCGCCGGAACCTGCTCTTTATTGCCCATGCTGTCCTGGTGCTCAACAGTACCTTCCAGCACGTAGGTCAAAATTTCCATATCTTTATGCGGGTGAGTGCCAAAGCCCTGCCCTGCTTCAATCACGTCGTCGTTAATCACGCGCAGCGCGGAGAAGCCCATAAAGTTCGGATCGTAATAGTTGGCAAAAGAGAAAGTATGCCAGGAGTCCAGCCAGCCATGATTTGCATGACCACGTTCATTTGCTTTGCGTAAGTAGATCATTTGTATTCGCCCCCTGAATGATTTCGATGGGCTTAGTGTGGACCCGATCAGCCTGGGATGATAGAGGGTGAAAATTGACCCCTCTGTTCAAAAAAATTGAACTATTCGAGGGGTCATCAAACTTACTTCGCGAGAGTCACTGTGGAGGGAGAGGCTTGCTCAAATCCGCGTTCAAGGATTTCCAGATTGGTAAGAGCTTCAGATTCCTTGACATAATTTGGCGCACCGCTGGTGATGGTTTGATACAACGCATCATAAACGCGCCCGTAATCGCCCATCTCCGGCTTCATCTCTTCTCTGACCGTCACGCCCTCGTCATTGACATACTCCAGCACACCGACCGAATCATCCGCCGCGAATCCCGGTTCGCCCGGCATAATATTAGCCTTCAGGCTGGTTTCCTGCTGGTCGATACCGTATTTAATAAACGAACCTTTCTTACCGTGAACGATAAATTTCGGATAATCGATTTTCACCAGATGGCTGGTTTTGACGATGGCTTTTAGATCGCCATAAAACAGCTGCGCTTCAAAGGTGTCGTCCGGGTTGGCTTTATTGCGCAGGCTGCGGATGTCATAAGCGACGTGATCCGGGCGACCGAACAGAGAAATAATCTGGTCCATCGTATGCACACCAAGGCCATAGAACGCGCCATCCTGCGGCAGCCCAGGTTTGGTTTCTGCCACCGGGCGGTAATAGTCAAAATGGCTTTCCACTTCGACAATCTCTCCCAGCTTGCCGCTTTCAATCGCTTTTTTCGCCGTCAGGAAGCAGGAATCAAAGCGACGATTCTGATATGGCGTGACGGTCAGCCCTTTACTTTTCGCCAGAGCAAACAGCTCTTTCGCCTGCGCAAGCGTCGGAGTGAACGGTTTTTCGACCAGCACATTTTTCCCGGCTTCCAGCGCGCGCTTCGCGTACTCGAAGTGGCTGTCCGCATGGGTGCAGACAACAACCAGCTTAACATCGGGATCGTTTAGCACTTCGTCGAGATCGCTGGTGAAATGGATATGAGAGTAAATGGGAGCCTGTTCTTCGGGCTTCGCATGGCGACGAAAAATATGCGCGACATGCCAGCTATCCTTGCGGTTAAGTACATACGGCAGATGGTAACGGGTAGTGCTTTTGCCGAAGCCAATAAAGGCGCAGTTGATGACCATGATTTCGTCCTTATTAAGGTGGTTATTTACACCTTAGCGCAAAGCGGATGTGGTTCCTACTGGAGTGCGCATAACGAACACAAGCACTCTCGTGGATAAATTGAGAACGAAAGATCAAAAAAAAAGCCAGCACCCGGCTGGCTAAGTAATACTGGAAGCAATGTGAGCAATGTCGTGCTTTCAGGTTCTCCGCGAGGGTCTTCCTGATCGCGAGACAATAATAATCATTCTCATTCGCACTTGTCCAACACTTTTTGCAAAAAAATGCATTTGACTCGCATTTGAAAGTCAATGATGTTGAAAGGGACATTTACCCCAAAGAGGACAAAGGAATGAGTGAGATAGTAATACGCCATGCTGAAACGCGGGACTACGAGGCCATCAGGCAGATTCACGCCCAGCCGGAGGTGTATTGCAACACACTACAGGTGCCTCATCCTTCCGATCATATGTGGCAGGAGCGACTCGCCGATCGTCCCGGCATCAAGCAACTCGTCGCCTGTATTGATGGAGACGTCGTGGGCCATCTCACCATTGACGTGCAACAGCGCCCACGCCGCAGTCATGTTGCAGATTTTGGTATTTGTGTCGACTCCCGCTGGAAGAACCGCGGCGTCGCCAGCGCCCTGATGCGCGAAATGATTGATATGTGCGACAACTGGTTGCGGGTAGATCGTATCGAGCTAACGGTGTTCGTCGATAACGCGCCAGCAATTAAGGTCTATAAAAAATTCGGCTTTGAGATTGAAGGGACTGGCAAGAAGTACGCATTACGTAATGGTGAATATGTCGATGCGTATTATATGGCGCGGGTGAAATAGAGAATTTGCAATCTAAGTTTGTCATTTAAGCCCTCACCTACCGGGAGAGGGCTTATGATATTAATACCCCGCCGTTAAATCATCCACCGAGCGCGGGTCGGATGCGCCGTACAACTCACCGTCAGGCCCAACCATAATGCTTTGTGTACTGCCCATCGCCTCTTTCAGCGCCACTTTCTGACCTTTTGCTTCCAGCAGCTTGAGCGTATCCGGGCTAAATCCTTTCTCGACACGCAGCTCGTCCGGCAGCCACTGATGGTGGAAACGCGGTGCATTGGTCGCTTCGGCGACATTCATGCCATAATCGATGCTATTCACCACCATTTGCAGCACGGTGGTAATAATCCGACTCCCGCCAGGGCTTCCGGTAACCAGCCAGGTTTTACCGTCTTTCACCACAATGGTTGGTGACATCGACGACAGCGGGCGTTTATTCGGCCCGACCGCGTTGGCGTCACCACCCACCAGCCCGTAAACGTTCGGTACGCCAGGTTTGGCGGAGAAATCATCCATCTGGTTATTAAGCAGAATACCGCTCTCGCCCGCGACAATGCCCGTACCGAAGGTGGTGTTCAGCGTATAGGTCACCGCCACCGCGTTACCGTCTTTATCCACCACTGAGTAATGGGTAGTTTGATTACTCTCATAAGGCGCAAGCTTGCCGGGGCGAATTTCGCTGGATGGCTTCGCTTTATTGATATCGATTTGATCGGCAATAGATTTGGCATAGGCTTTATTGGTCAGCGCCTGCCACGGGACTTTCACAAAATCCGGATCGCCAAGATATTCCGAGCGGTCGGCGTAGGCGTATTTCTCCGCTTCTGCCATGATTTGCATCGCATTGGCGCTGCCAAAGCCGTATTTCTGCATATCGAAGTTTTCCAGGATATTGAGGATCTGCACGATATGAATCCCACCGGAAGATGGCGGTGGCATTGAGTAAACCTGATACCCGCGATATTCGCCGCTTATCGGTGTACGTTCGACCGCTTTATACGCCGCTAAATCTTCTTTAGTGATCAAGCCACCGTTTTTCTGCATTTCCTGGGTAATCTGTTCCGCTATCGTGCCTTTGTAGAATTCGTCCGGGCCGTTTTCGGCAATCATCTCCAGGCTCTTTGCCAGGTTCGCCTGCACCAGTTTGTCGCCCTTTTTCAGCGGCTCGCCCTCTTTCCAGAAGATAGCCTTGCTGTTTTCGTGATTCGGCAACACTTCGCTACCGTAGGTTTTGAGATCGTCAGCCAGCGCGTCATTAACGATAAAACCATCGCGTGCCAGTTTAAACGCCGGTTGCACCACTTTGTTCAACGACATGGTGCCGTATTTATCCAACGCCAGCGAGAAACCTGCTACCGTACCGGGCGTACCAGAAGCCAGATGCGAAGTGAGTGATTTTTTGCTGTCCGGGTTACCCTGATCATCAAGGAACATATCGCGGGTCGCTTTGGCGGGTGCCATTTCGCGGAAATCGATAGCCGTGGTGTTGCCATTTTTCGAGCGGATCAGCATAAAACCACCACCGCCCAGATTTCCTGCCTGCGGATGCGTTACCGCCAGCGCGTAGCCCACTGCCACGGCAGCATCAACGGCATTCCCGCCCTCCTTTAGAATATCTACCCCCACTTGGGTGGCAGTGGCATCGACAGACGCCACCATCCCCTGTTTCGCGCGTACCGGATGAAAGACATCTTCCTCCACGCCGTAAGAAACAGGAGACGGCGCAGGTGGCGCGGCTACCGTACTAAAACAACTTCCTGTGAACAGAGCAGCAATGGCCACCCGGCGTAAAAACGTCGGTTTTATCATCGTTATTCTCCAGAGATTAAGGGGCAACCCCAGCTAAGCCTGGTATATAACTCTGAATTAATCCTGATGATTGCAGGAAAGGAGTAAACTTAAAGAATATCTTCAGAGGAGGATACGCGATGAAACGACTTCTGATTCTTACGGCACTCCTGCCGTTTGTCGGCTTTGCACAGCCCATTAATACTCTGAACAACCCTAACCAGCCGGGGTATCAGATCCCCAGTCAGCAGCGGATGCAAACCCAAATGCAAACGCAGCAAATCCAGCAAAAAGGGATGCTGAATCAGCAACTGAAAACGCAAACTCAGCTGCAACAACAGCATTTAGAAAACCAGATAAACAATAATTCTCAGCGGGTGTTGCAGTCACAGCCGGGGGAGCGAAATCCCGCCCGGCAGCAAATGCTGCCCAACACCAATGGCGGGATGTTAAACAGCAACCGTAATCCGGATAGTTCGTTGAATCAGCAGCATATGTTGCCGGAGAGGAGAAACGGCGACATGCTGAATCAACCCGGCACGCCGCAGCCTGATATACCGTTGAAAACTATTGGGCCGTAAAGTTCGGACCAATCACATCAATCGCATCGGTACAGATGCAATCCACGCCCCAGCGCAGCAACTCTGCCGCGCGCTGGGGTTTATTGACGGTATAAACCAGAATCCGTAATCCGGCGTCTTTCAACTGCATCACTCGCGCTTTATCGAGCAACTTATGATTGAGATGAATAGAGACGCAGCCCAGTCGCGCGGTCAATTCTCGCCAGTCGTCGCGCCATTCATCAAGCAATAAACCACGCGGCAGTTCCGGTGCTGCCTGTTGCGCGGCTTCTAAAGCATCAATCTCAAACGATGACAGCAGCGGCGGCGTCATTCCGGCCCACAGTTCGCGTGCCGCCAGCGCCACCATTTTGCCCGTTAATGGCCCGGTGCCAGTGGTGGGTTTGATTTCGATATTCGCCATCATCCCGTGTTTGCGACAGCGTTCCGCCACCTGCGAAAGCAACGGCAGCGGCTCACCTTTAAACGCTTTGCTGTACCAACTGCCTGCATCCACGCGCAGTAAATCCTGCCAGTTCAGTTCACTCGCGACGCCCCAGCCGTTGCTGGTGCGTTCAAGATTGTCGTCATGGAGCAGGAAGATCTCGCCATCTTTCGATAACTTCGCGTCAAATTCGATCATCTTATGACCGTATTTTGCCCCGACGTCGATTGCTGCCAGGGTGTTCTCCGGGGCCAGTTTACCGCCGCCACGATGGGCGACGATGCGGGGATAAGGCCAGTTACTCATACTCGTTGTCCTGTTTCACCATCAAAAAGATGTAGCTGATTTTCCGGCAGATGCAGCCACAGCGTACTGCCTGCCGTCGGGCGCTCCTGATGCGCCAGTCGCACCACCAGCTTCTGTTCGCCCCAGCGTCCGTGCGCCAGGTTATCTGCGCCGAGGATCTCCAGCGTGTCCATCACCAGCGGCACGCCACCTTCAGCCTGCGAACGTAGCGTAATATGTTCCGGGCGAATGCCGAGAGTCATTTTACGTCCAGCATACTGACGGTAGCCACCGTTTAGCGGCAGCGCGATACCGCCGTCCAGTTCGAAATGCGTACCTTCGTTATTCACACGCCCTGCCAGCAGATTCATCGCCGGACTGCCGATAAAACTCGCCACAAACAGGCTGGCGGGCTTTTCGTACACTTCAACTGGCGTGCCAATCTGTTCGGCAACGCCGCCGTTCATCACCATTACTCGCTGGGCGAGCGTCATCGCCTCAACCTGATCGTGGGTAACGTAGAGTGAAGTCGTTTTCAGGCGACGGTGCAGCTGTTGCAGTTCAAGACGCATCTGCACACGCAACTTGGCATCGAGGTTAGAGAGCGGCTCATCAAACAGGAACACTGCCGGCTCACGCACAATCGCACGCCCCATCGCCACACGCTGACGCTGACCGCCAGATAGCTCACGCGGGCGGCGCTTAAGCAGGCCGTCCAGCTCCAGAATGCGCGCCGCTTCTTTAACACGTTCGGCAATTTGTTGCTTGCCCATGCCGCGAATTTTCAGCCCCCACGCCATGTTCTCCTCTACGCTCATATGCGGATAGAGCGCGTAGTTCTGGAACACCATCGCAATTCCGCGATCTTTCGGCTCCATTTCGGTGACACGCTTGCGGTCGATCCAGATATCGCCCGTCGTTACCCGCTCCAGTCCGGCCACCATTCGCAATAACGTCGATTTCCCGCAGCCAGACGGCCCGACCATCACGATAAATTCGCCATCCGCCACATCAAGGGTCAGCGGTTTAATGACCTGGGTTTTGCCATCCCAGCTTTTGGTTACTGCCTGTAATTTCAGTCCTGCCATCTTATTTCTCACTATCGACCAGGCCGCGCACGAAGGCACGCTGCATCACTAAAACAATCACTACTGGTGGGATCAGGGTTAACAACATCGCCGCCATCACCGAGTTCCATTCCGTGGTGCCTTCGCCTGTGGCGATCATCCCTTTAATCCCTGCTACAGTGGTGCCGAGATCCACATCGGTAATAATCAACAACGGCCACAAATACTGGTTCCAGCCGTAGATAAAGGTGATCACAAACAGCGCCGCCAGATTGGTTTTGGACAGCGGAAAAACGATGTCGCAAAAGAAACGCATTGGTGACGCACCGTCGATCCGCGCCGCTTCCACCAGCTCATCCGGCAGCGTCATAAAGAACTGGCGGAACAGGAAGGTCGCGGTCGCCGAGGCCATCAGCGGCAGCGTTAAACCTGCGTAGCTGTCGAGCATTTTCAGGTTAGCGATGACTTCCACCGTCGGGAAAATACGCACTTCAACCGGCAGCATCAGAGTGATAAAAATCATCCAGAAGAAGAGGTTACGCAGCGGAAAACGAAACCAGACAATGGCAAATGCCGAGAGCATCGAGACGGTAATTTTGCCGAGCGTAATGCTGAACGCCATCACAAAGCTGTTAAGCAACATCCGCCAGAACGGCGCACTATTCGTGCCTACCCCGTTTACCCAGATGTTGTGGATGTTTTCCAGCAGATGCGTGCCGGGGATTAGCGTCATCGGCGCGGCGTAGACGGCTTGTTTATCCAGTGTCGCCGCGACAAACGCCACGTACAGCGGGAAGAGGATCACCGCGATACCGAGGATCAGCATGGTATGGCTGAATATTGTCAGCCACGGACGGTTCTCAATCATTGGTAACGTACCTTGCTTTCAACATAGCGGAACTGCACCACCGTCAGCACGATGACGAGGAACATCAACACCACCGACTGCGCGGCAGACGAAGCCAAATCCAGTCCGGTAAAGCCTTCGCGGTAGATCTTATAAATCAGCGTCGTGGTGGCCTGAACGGGTCCGCCGGACGTGGCGGCGTCGATGACCGGGAAAGTATCGAAGAAGGCGTACACCAGGTTCACCACCAGCAGGAAGAAACTCACCGGAGCGATAAGCGGCAGCGCAATCTTAAAGAAGCGGCGAATCGGGCCTGCACCGTCGATGGCTGCGGCTTCGATCAACGAACGGGGAATGGATTGCAGCGCGGCATAGAAGAACAGAAAGTTGTAGCTGATTTGCTTCCACACTGAGGCAAACACCACCAGGAACATCGCCTGACCGCTGTTTTGCGCGTGGTTCCAGTCGTAGCCGAACTCAGCGAGAAAATGGGTGATCAGCCCACGACCAGGGTTAAACAGAAAGATCCACAATACGGCGGCAACGGCGGGAGCCACGGCATACGGCAGCAGCATTAAGGTTTGATAGAAACGGCTGCCGCGCACGATGTACTCCACCAACGCCGCGAAGAACAGTGACACCAGCAAACCGCTGACGGTGACAAAGGTGCTGAATTTTATCGTCGTCCAGAAGGAGTCGAGATAGTAGCTGTCATGAAACAGCGTGACGAAGTTATCCAGGCCGACAAACTGGCTGGAGAAACCAAACGGATCGACACTTTGCAGCGAGTACCACAACGCTTCACCCGCAGGCCAGATAAAAAAGATAACGGTGATGATGAGCTGCGGCGCGACCAGCAGATAAGGCAGCCAGCGCGAGCGGAACACCGGACGGGATGATGACATTACAGTTGATTCCTGAACTGTGCCGGATGCGCTTCGCTTATCCGGCCTACACGCGATGCCAGGTCAGATAAGCGAAACGCATCCGACATTACACTGATTAAGACTTCGTCGATTTCTCAAAGCGGCGCAGTAACTGATTCCCACGCTCAACGGCGGTATCCAGCGCCTGCTGTGGCGTCTTCTTACCGGTCCACACGCTCTCCAGCTCTTCATCCACAATCACGCGGATCTGCGGCATGTTGCCCAGACGCAGCCCTTTGGTGAACGGCAACGGCGGCTTGTTCAGCATCTGACGCGTCGCGGTATCCGCCCCTGGGTTTTTCTCATAAAAGCCCTGCTCACGGGTCAGGTCATACGCCGCTTTGGTAATTGGCAGATAACCGGTTTTCTGATGCCACTCGGCAGCGTTTTCTGGCTTCGCGAGGAAGTCGAGAAACTTCGCCACGCCGGTATACGTTTCTTTATCTTTGCCCTGCATCACCCACAGGCTGGCTCCGCCGATAATGGCGTTTTGCGGCGCGTCTTTCGCATCGGCATCGTAAGGCATCATGCCTACGCCATAGTTAAATTTGGCGTACTCGCGAATGTTGGCAAGAGAACCGGAAGAGGCGGTCGTCATCGCGCAATCACCGTTATAGAACTTCTCGGTGGATTCATCCTTACGCCCAACGTAGCTGAAATCGCCCTTCTTGTTCATCTCTTCGAGCATGGCGATGTGTTTCACCTGCTCCGGCTTGTTGAACTCAAGCACCGCGTCTGTGCCGTCAAAGCCGTTGTTTTTGCTGGCAAACGGCAAACCGTTCCAGGCGCTAAAGTTTTCCAGTTGGATCCATCCCTGCCAGCCGCTGGCGTAGCCGCACTTCATACCGGAGGCTTTCAGTTTTGCGGCATAGTCCGCCAGATCCTGCCAGGTTTTTGGCGGCTGTTCCGGGTCTAATCCTGCTTTCTTGAAGGCGTCTTTGTTGTAATAGAGAACGGGAGTCGAGCTGTTGAACGGCTGGGAGAGTAAGTGGCCGGTTTTGCTGTCGGAGTAATAGCCTGAAACCGTCGGCACAAACTGCGACTCATCGAATTGAATCCCCGCCTCTTTAAACACGTCATACACCGGTTTAATGGCTTTCGACGCCATCATGGTGGCGGTGCCAACTTCATAAACCTGCAAAATAGCCGGAGCGTTGCCGGTACGAAATGCGGCAATCCCCGCGCTTAAATTCTGTTCGTAGTTGCCTTTATAGGTCGGTACAATTTTGTAATCCGGGTTTTCGGCGTTAAAACGTTGGGCCAGAGAATCCACCTCTTTACCCAGTTCCCCTTCCATAGAATGCCAGAACGGAATGGTCGTCACTGCCTGCGCATTTGCCATTAAAGCCAGTCCGAGCGCCAGTGCTGAAGCTGTATAACGTAACGGTTTCATTGATTATCTCTCTTGTTGTACCGAATGCGCGAATTCACGCGTTTTATGCTCGCGGGGTAACATGACATGCTCGAATTACAGAAAAATAACTATTTTGTTACATTTTTAAGATAGTAAGGTGTCAGAAAGATGACAAGGCGGTGACGGCGCGGGCGAGGGAAAATGGGAGATGGGGCACGGATATCCCGAGAATGCACTGAAAAGAGGCGATTAACGGCCAGCTAATCGCCAGAACTCCTTACCATGAAGAGCAAAAATGGCAGCAAATTCTGCGTCCAGTTTTGCTGCCCGATGAGAGCTACATTTTTCAATTTTAACAAAAGATTGCCGCGACACTGGTCTAACGGCAAAGAAGATTTTCATTGCACCACACTCTGCTTCAGCCGTTCATTGGCGGTCTTAATCCATTCCCGGTGGTGTTTTCTATAATGTGGTTTTGAACGTTTAGCCGTATCAACCACAGCAATATACTGCTCGTTGGCTTCACGTAACCGACTCATTTTCGCCAACATTTCCGCATAGTAAATACGCGCCTGCGGGCCGGAGTAATAAGAAATCAACACCTCAAACTCGCTTTCCGCATCAGCGTATTTTTCTTGTGCGGCTAACGCTCTGGCAAATAACAAATGCCCGTCTGCCGACTGAAAATCGGGGTTATAACGCATCACATCTTCCAGCGTCTGCTGACAGGTGGCGAACTCCTGAATGGCAAACTGCGCCTGCGCCAGGCTTAGCATCATTGCCGCTTCATGGACGAATATCCCGCTTAACGCCTGCTGATAATGGGGAACAGCTTCGTGATAACGCCCAAGGCGCGCCAGTTCGTTAGCTAACGCATAATGGTTTTGATTGGTCTCGGCAATCGCCAGCTCTTCGGTTAATTTGTGCAGGTGGCGTTCCGGGCTGATTTTGTCCTGCAGGCGCATCAGCAAAGTACGCCCATGACGGTCAGCGCCCGTTTCAGGCAGCATAACCATGACGAAATACGCCACGCAGCCAATCACCGGAAAACAGAAGATGATAAAAATCCAGTATCGCTCTTGTCCGGAGCGATAAGCGTGAATACAGCAAAGCAGTTCAAGCATGACGACAACGGCATAATGCATGGGAGGGAACCTTTCCGTGGCAAATAAGTGGTCTGGTTTTAATCCTCCCGGTCAGTTGAAACAAGTCTGTATACGGACGAAGAGCCCGGCAGAAGCTGGCTGCCGGGTATTCGATAATTTACCCGCCTAAATACGCATTTCTCACCGCTTCGTTCGCCAGCAGCGCATCGCCGGTATCGGAGAGCACCACATGACCGTTTTCCAGCACGTAGCCGCGATCAGCGAGCTTCAGCGCCTGGTTGGCGTTCTGCTCGACGAGGAAGATGGTCATCCCCTGCTCGCGCAGCTGCTCGATGGTGTCGAAAATTTGCTGGATGATAATCGGCGCAAGACCGAGCGATGGCTCATCAAGCAACAATAAACGCGGGTTGCTCATCAGCGCGCGCCCAATCGCCAGCATCTGCTGCTCACCGCCGGACATGGTGCCCGCCCGCTGAACACGGCGTTCATGGAGACGCGGAAACAGTTCATACACCCACTTTATGCGTTCCTGGAACTGGTCGCGTTCGGCAAAAAAGCCGCCCATCGCCAGGTTCTCTTCCACCGTCATCCGCGAGAAAACACGACGCCCTTCCGGAACAATCGCCACCGCTTCGCGCATGATTTTCGCTGTCTGCCAGTCGGTAATGTCTTTATCATCAAACACAATTCGCCCACTGGTGGCGCGCGGATCGCCGCATAACGTGCCGAGCAAGGTGGTTTTCCCCGCCCCGTTCGCGCCAATGAGGGTGACAATCTCGCCCTGATTGATATGCAGGCTCACCTCATGCAGCGCCTGGATTTTGCCGTAGTGGGCGCTGACTTTGTCAAAGGACAATATGACTTTTTCCATCTTATGCCTCACCTAAATAGGCACGGATCACGTCCGGGTTATTACGGATCTGCTCCGGTGTACCGTTTGCCAGCGGCGTCCCCTGATTGACCACGTAAATTCGGTCTGAAATTCCCATCACCAGCTTCATATCGTGTTCAATCAACAAGATAGTGGTGTTGTGATGATTACGCAGTTCGGCAATCAGCTCATCCAGCTCTTTCGTCTCTTTCGGGTTAAGTCCTGCTGCCGGTTCGTCGAGCATTAAAATCTCCGGCTGCGTCACCATGCAGCGGGCGATCTCCAGACGACGCTGGTCGCCATAGGCCAGGTTACTCGCCTGACGGTTGGCGTGTTCCAACAAACCAATGCGCTCAAGCCAGGTAGCGGCGCGGTCGAGCGCTTCGCTCTGGGCGCGACGGAAAGAAGGCGTTTTCAACAGGCCAGAGAACAGCCCGGTTTTCAGTTGCTGATGCTGCGCCACCAGCAGGTTTTCAATTACCGTCATTTCACGGAACAGACGCACATGCTGGAAGGTGCGCACCACGCCCATGCGGGCGATTTGCTGCCCCGGTAAACCTTCCAGATGCTGATCGCGCAGTAAAATGGTGCCGCCGGTGGGTTTATAGAATCCGGTCAGGCAGTTGAAGACCGTGGTTTTTCCGGCACCGTTAGGGCCGATTAACGAGACGATCTCCTGCGGGTACAGTTCAAGATTGACGTTGTTCACCGCCAGCAGGCCGCCGAAGCGCATCATCAAGCCGTTAACAGATAATAATGGCTGACTCATGCCTGCTCTCCTTTCGCTGCGCCGTTCTTCAGCTTGAGTTGCGGGCGCGTCATGGGCAGCAAGCCCTGCGGACGCCAGATCATCATCAGCACCATCAAACCACCAAGCATTAACATGCTGTATTCGTTGAAATCACGCATCAATTCGCGCGACACCACCAGCAAAATTGCCGCCAGAATTACCGCAAATTGCGAGCCCATACCGCCGAGCACCACTATCGCCAGCACAAACGCCGATTCGGCAAAGGTGAAGGATTCCGGGCTGACAAAGCCCTGACGCGCAGCAAACAACGTTCCGGCAAAACCGGCAAACGCAGCGCTGATGGTAAAGGCAGTCAGCTTGATACGACGCGGGCTTAAGCCCAGCGAACGACAAGCGATTTCATCTTCACGCAACGCTTCCCACGCACGCCCCAGCGGCATCCGCAGCAGGCGGTTAATGACAAACAGGCTTAACACCACCAGCAGCAACGCCACCAGGTAGAGGAAGATGACGCGATCGGAGGGATCGTATTTCAGGCCAAAGAAATTGCTGAACGTGTCCCAGCCGCCTTCACGGGCGGTACGGCTGAACTCAAGGCCGAAGAAAGTCGGTTTCGGGATCTGACTGATTCCGTTCGGGCCGCCGGTAATTTCGGTGTTATTGAGCAGCAATATGCGCACGATTTCGCCGAACCCGAGGGTAACGATCGCCAGATAGTCACCGCGCAGACGCAGCACCGGAAAACCGAGCAGGAAGCCCGCCGCCGCCGCCATCAACCCGGCAATCGGCAGACAGGTCCAGAAGCCCAAGCCGTAATAGTGATTGAGCAGCGCAAAAGTGTAAGCGCCGATAGCGTAAAAACCGCCGTATCCCAGCACCAGCAGACCAGAAAGACCTACCACCACGTTCAGCCCGAGACCAAGAATAATGTAGATCATGGTCAGGGTGGCGATATCCACCGTCCCGCGTGACACCATAAACGGCCACGCCACCGCAAGCACCAGCAGCGCCACGAGGAACAGTTTCTGCTTCACCGTGGAGCCATCAATCGCGGGCAGAATAAACTTCGGCCCGGAAACGCTTTTTAGCCCTTTCTGGAAAGCCGGTCGCAAAAGCTGGAAGAAAAAGACCACCGCCGTGCCGATAAACACCCACTGCCAACGGATCTCTGAAGCCGTGTCGACCACCAGTTTGGTGCCATCCAGCTCCAGTTGCACGCCCATAAAGACGCCCGCCAGCACAAAGAACATAGCGGCAGAGAGCAGCGCCATTGCAATATGCATCGGTTTCATACTTTCTCTACCTCCGGGCGACCCAGAATACCGGTCGGCATCACCAGCAACACCAGAATCAGCAGGGCGAATGAGACCACATCTTTATATTCCGTACTCAGATAGGCAGAAGAGAGCGCCTCCGCAATCCCCAGAATCAGGCCGCCAATCATCGCTCCCGGAATGCTGCCAATCCCACCGAGCACCGCAGCGGTAAAGGCTTTCATCCCGGCCATAAAGCCGATGTAGGGGTTAATTACGCCGTAGAACTGACCGAGCAGCACACCCGCCACCGCCGCCATCGCCGCGCCAATCACAAAGGTCAGCGCAATCACCCGATCGGTGTTGATGCCAAGCAGGCTCGCCATTTTCAGATCTTCCGCGCAGGCACGACAGGCGCGCCCCATGCGGGAATAGCGAATGAAAATCGTCAGCGCCAGCATGGCGAGGAAAGTAACAATCCAGATCACCGCCTGCATGGTGGTAATAGAGGCAGAGAAGTTTTCACTATGGCCCACAACCCACTGACCGTTAAACAGGCTGGGTAGCGCCACGTCGCGCGAACCTTCGGTCAGGCTGACGTAGTTTTGCAGGAAGATGGACATGCCGATTGCCGAGATGAGCGCAATCAGGCGCTTAGAGTTACGCACCGGGCGATAGGCCACCCGTTCGATACTCCAGCCGTAGGCGCTGGCAATGACGATTGCGCCAACGAATCCCGCCGCCACCAGCAGCCAGCCGGTATCAATTCCCAGCATCATCAGTGCAGCGATGATCATAAAGGAGACGTAGCTGCCGATCATATAAACCTCACCGTGGGCGAAGTTGATCATGCCGATAATGCCGTAAACCATGGTGTAGCCGATGGCTATCAGCGCGTAGGTACTGCCCAGCGTGACGCCGTTAAACATCTGCTGCAAGAAATACAAAAACTGCTCAGACATAAGGTAACCTTTCTAAACCCGCCCGTTTTTCACGGGCGGTGGGATGATCACTTGGCTGCCGTGGATGAACCGTCGGCGTGCCACTGGAAGACACCAAAATCAAATCCCTTAAGATCGCCTTTTTCATCCCAGTTCAGCGGCCCAATCACGGTATTTGCACCGTTAGCTTTTAAATCTTTCACCAGCGCCAGCGGCTCATCGCTGCCGATACGCTCAAGGGCTGTTGCCAGAGATTGCACCGCCGCGTAGGTGATCCAGACATATGGCCCGGATGGATCTTTCTTGTCTGCTTTCAGCGCATCAACGATGCCCTGGTTTGCCGGATCCTGGTCATAGCGTTTTGGCATAGTGACCAACATGCCTTCGGCAGCATCGCCAGCAATATTCGACAACGACGCATTACCCACACCTTCCGGCCCCATAAACTGGGTTTTCAGGCCAACGGAACGGGCCTGGCGCAGCATCTGCCCCATTTCCGGGTAGTAACCGCCGTAGTAAACGAAGTCGATGTTTTCTTTTTTCAGGCGGGCGATCAGCGCGGAGAAATCTTTCTCTCCAGCGGTAATGCCGTCGAAGAAGACGACGTTGGCGTTAGCCGCTTTCAGCCCGTCCTGCACCGAACGTGCCAGTCCTTCGCCATACTGTTGTTTGTCGTGAATGATGGCGATGCGCTGGGGCTTCACCGTCTCAAGAATGTATTTTGCCGCCGTTGGCCCCTGGGAAGAGTCCAGCCCGGCAGTACGCATGATGTATTGATAACCGCGTTGGGTCAGCTCCGGATTGGTCGCTCCCGGCGAGATCATCAGAATACCTTCGTCTTCATAGATATCTGATGCAGGTTGGGTAGAGGAGGAACACAGATGACCAATAACATATTTAATGCCGTCGTTAACGATTTTGTTGGCGACCGCAACGGCTTGTTTCGGGTCGCAGGCGTCGTCATATTCCACGCCAACCAGTTTATCGCCCTTAATTCCCCCTTTGTCATTAATGTCTTTAATTGCCTGACGCGCGCCGTTAAATTCCATATCGCCCCACTGGGCAATCGGGCCGGACATCGCGCCGACAACGGCGACTTTAATATCGTCAGCCATAGCGGTGTGTGAAATTGTCAGTGCAATCATCCCTGCGATGATAGTTTTCGCATTCCGTTTCATAGTCAAAAATCCCCATTCGTGATGTTGTGTTGCTTTGTTTTTATGTGTTAACAAATCAAACTGTTCTTTTTTTATACTGCACTGTTTTTACCTGTCTGATTAAGGGTTTAGCGCAGCATTTTGTGATGATAGCGATTAAAATCCCTATTTTTCAGTCAATTAAGAACAGATAATATTCTGAATTTATTGATAGATAAACAGAAAAAAGCGCCGTTGTCAGCATAAAATAACGGTACAAAGGGCAGAATAATTCACTACCATTTAGGGGATTATGCTGGATATTTTTCATTCTCTAATGTTTTAACTTTGTAATTATTGCTGAAAAAAAATTAATCACCTGCCAAAAGAAATAAAAAAGAGAAAGCCTCCGATTAAATTATTTCGCTACACTGGTTCCACTTTTGTGATTTACACGGGTTCCCCATGAAGCTGACCATCATTCGATTAGAAAACTTTAGCGACCAGGACCGGATTGACCTGCAAAAGATCTGGCCGGAGTATTCCCCTTCCTCTTTACAGGTTGACGATAACCACCGTATCTACGCCGCGCGTTTTAACGAGCGCCTGCTCGCTGCCGTGCGGGTAACCTTAAGCGGCACCGAGGGGGCACTGGATTCTCTACGCGTGCGGGAAGTCACCCGACGTCGCGGTGTGGGGCAATATCTGCTGGAAGAGGTTTTGCGTAACAATCCTGACGTTTCATGTTGGTGGATGGCGGATGCTGGCGTGGAAGATCGCGGCGTGATGACGGCGTTTATGCGAGCACTGGGATTTACGGCACAACAGGGTGGCTGGGAGAAGCGTTAATCGTCAAGTTTGATTTCACAAGTGATATTGCCTGATGCGCTACGCTTATCAGGCCTACAATGTGTGCTGCAATTTACTGATTTCTTTGAATCTTGTAGGCCGGATAAGGCGTTTACTGAACTGAACCCCAAAACCTGGACAGTTTCAGTTAACCGGCTTTTTGATACTCAGTCCGGTATTCTACCGGGCTGAGTCCCCCAAGACTGAGTTTTATTCTTTTTTGATT
>NZ_JBJQJP010000014.1:0-131929 GCF_046487365.1 Escherichia sp. WS1451 | reverse complement strand
TTTATTATGGTGATCCCCTGGGCGAAATGCGCCTGGTAAGCAGAGTTTTTGAAATGTAAGGCCTTTGAATAAGACAAAAGGCTGCCTCATCGCTAACTTTGCAACAGTGCCAATCTTCCCGCCTTTACCATCGAAAGCGATAAACCAGAAATCGTCCGTGCCAGTTTCAAGATTTCTGCAACGTTTCAGATGCCATCCGCCTTCTCTCGCCCAGATGGTACGGTTATTTCTGGCATTCGTTTTGTCATACCCGTGCTCGTCAAGCCAGCTATCAAAGCTGGTCAGCCCCAGGTCCTGAACCTCCAGAGAAGGTACACGAATGACCTGCAAGGTATGGCGTGGTCTTGGCTCTCTCATCTTGATCTCTTCCTAGCGCTGGTCTGGGAAATACGGATATTGCGGGCCATATTCATAATCATGCGGGCCTGGCTCAACTTCCCAGAATGGACGGCCGCTAATTGTCTTTGGACCGCGCTCGTTTACGATGTCTTCTACATCCTGAATATTAAATGGCATCGTTGCCAGTAACAGCTGATCTTCGGGTGTCAGCGTCACAGTTGCACCGTCGATACGGCTGTAAAGGTCGGCAAACTGTTTACCTGCACCGTGCAACCGGTGCTCCGCTACACTTCTGATTGCGTGTAAGTCCAGCTCCGCCGCTTCCATGCGATCCACGTATAGTTTCATTTCTTTACGCAAAGCGCTCAGCTCACGGGTTTTAATAAATCCGTAGGCGTACCCACCCAGGGCGATAACTGCAATGATTGCTAAAATAGCCATTTATTTTCTCTTACGTTACTGCGGCCGCCGCTTTAGTCTTAATGTGAAGCCTGGGAATTCGCTGAATGAAGAATACGTTTTCACCCCCAGACCGACAGCTGTTAAGGCGCGATCCCAACACTCCATTTGTAAGTATCAGGCCCATCTTCTCCGCTGGTGGCATCAGCTACAATCTGTGCATAACGTTCTCCAGCAAGTTCTCTTACCATCTGATCCACGACCCATTGCAGATGATGCATTTCATCGGTTCCGCCGTAACGACAAGCCAACTCAATAGCCCGCTCTATTCTTTTTTGTTCTTCAGTCATACTGAATCCTCACGCTTACATCAGCTATTCTGAAAACATGCACACTATAAATTGCGGCTGTCATTTCTCAGCCAGGCGCCTGCATTGCTGCCTCATTCCATCAAAAATACTTTCCGCAAGCTGCTGGGGGAACTGGTCCGGAAGAAGCCCGCTAACACGTTCAATGACACCTGGGGTTCTGGCGATGATTTCCTCTATCATCGCCTCTGTCTGCTGTTTACTCAGGCCGGTTATCTCACCATGCCTGATCCAGTGGCGTCGTTGTATTCGATATATCTGGTAATAGTTGCTACTGCCACGTACGGCCATCGCCAATTTGCACTTCTGCCAGGATATCTGATTGTTCCCATGACCGATCACCGGCCATGCCGACAACACATCATAGTTTGGTGTAAGGTGATAACGTCCCTGTGGCCCAATAGAAATACTGAAATTTTTAGCGTGGCCATCTGTTGCGGCCATCATCCAGAAAATTATCTGCGTCATAAAAAACTGCGCTTTGTCACGCTCAGCACGGTCTGAATTACTCAGAACCTCCATAATTTCCGATATACCTGGCCCGCCGTCCGCCTGATATTTTCGTAATGGCGAAACGCCCAGGGCCTGACACATATCCTCCTGGGGTAAACGAATGATCCATTGTCCGTCTCCTGACCATTTTCGGTCAAAACGTTCTACCACCAGCGCTTTCTGATCTTCAAAGTGAGCAATCTGCGTTCTTGCCACGGGGAGCCCGTACTGGCCGAGAAGTACCGAGCAGAGCCATTCATTTTCAACCGACGAGCTCATGTCGGCTTTCATGTTCCCCACAAGTCCGAGCGGTAGCTTGAATATATGCGTCGTTGGTGTATTACCCTCCGGCATACACCACCGATCTTCATGCCACAGTAGGGCTGTTTTCTCCTGAGCACCGGCAATAGATAAACGTAAGTCGTCGTTATCTTCTGGCCTGCCCGGTAGCAATGTCTCCGTGGTATTACGCAAAGTTGCCGCAATTTCTGATTCAGTAAGCGGGTGATACTTCACGGAATATAAATCAGTGGGTTCATCTCCGTCATGAAGCAGCTGTATCGCGCCCACGCAGTCTTTTCCCAGCTCCGTCAGCAGATCAAAAGGCTCCAGGCTATCGGCCTTGTAACGCATTGCCAGACGTCTGCGTATGCCTTCGCTGTCCGGCAGTAAATTATCAAAATAGTCACGTACCACATTTCCACGCCAGACCTGGTTCCCGGGAGTAAAAGGAAGGGACAATGACAGCGGCCTTCCCTGTTCGTCAGCAACCCATTCAGGAAGGTATTCTAAGCTGTCTACCCCTTTGCTTTTTTCCCAGTACCCGACTTTGATGCCGTTCATCCAAATTACCAGACGTTGCTGTTTCCGGCTCATATCGTTACCAATCCTCCTGTCGTGCAGGTGAGTTTGATTTAAGCATTTCTTCCGTCTGCTTCCTCTCTGAAGAGGTGGTTGCCGAGGAGAAGCTGATTTTTACGCCCAGGATGGAAAACACCTTGAATAGCCGTTCAATGCTCGCACTGGCAGGGTTGGCTTCCAGACGTGAGTATGTCTGTTGAGTGACGCCTAACCTTTCGGACAGGTCTTTTTGCGTCAGGCCATTCGCCTTGCGAAAACCAATGAGCAAGGGACGCAGCTGGTTGAGCGTGTTTAACGGGTAATCATTATTGATCATAAGCTGGCCTCAGTAGTTTCCTCTGATACACCTTGCAGGCTGTTTCCTAAACATACACCCTAAAAGCTGTAATATCAAATTAACAGCCTAAAAGCTGTTAAATAGGGCGTACAACTTTTAGGCTGTTACTATGTGGCAGCATAAATCTTGTTAGCGATACAACTTTATTGTCTCATCGCTCCTCTTTGCAACCAGCTACATACGATCATAAGTGACACAACATTAATATGAAGCGACATTCACCAAATTAACCTTCGTCATTTCAGATAGTTAGCTTACTTGCATGTCCTCATCCCATGAAGGGGAGGGCCTACCCCTGGCATCGAGCAAAACTGACCACCCTGCCCTTATTAAGACCCCACATGCGGCAATGGTGCCCTGTCCACGCCGCCCGCGATTTTTGAGGAAATGGGAAGAAAATAAAAAGAAAACAAAAAGTTATCGGCTGAAGTATCGGCGCAGATCGGGAATCAGGCGAAGCCTGACAGCACGTTGGGGCCTGGCAGGGGGCTTGAGGGATGAGGACATGCAACTCTGATAGCCTTCCCGCCACGGGGTCGGTTAAATTCGTATCCGGCCGGTGCAATTCCAACGGCCGCGTTACCAGTTCGCCGGGTAGCATGGCCAGCAAAGCCAGGCATCGAGCACCCGGGTTTCACTAACGGCCGCTGCATAGACGCCGGTATCCGGAAAGAAATAAACCGGGGTGGCGTTGTTCAGCTGGTCGCCTTCATCGGCCAGAGCGCCGATCACCTCATGAGGCTTCAGCAGCATATCCGTTAAATATTCATCCGGGTGGATGGCATTCAGCGATATGGCCATCTCCAGAAATTCATCCAGTGTGTGGCGGGTACGATACCCCCGGAAAACCTCGTATGAAGGCGTGACGCATTCACCATCCAGGGAACAGGCATCGTACCCGGCCAGCTGCTCTTCGGTGAGTCCGGAGGCATGCTTTGCCACAAGATTCGTAAACTGCTCTTTATCGTCCATCACAATCCTTACTCTGTAGGGGCCTGTTTGTGTTATCACTGCTTCCGGATTTTACATCGCACAACCCGGCAGGTATCCGGTCGCCCGGGCGTCCTTTGCGGTCATGTTAGCCTTTGGCCTGTATTACGACGAATCCCTTTCACTACACGGGCTCGCAGGGTGACACCTCCCCTTTTCACCGGAAGCGAAAGAGGAAGAACAGTTTAACAGCCCGGATCCTCAATAATTTTTGCATAACGGACTAAATGACCGGTTTATGCAGCCCCTGTTACTTACTGTCGCGGTAAGGATAAAACCCTGGTTATGAAACAGAGTTTGTATCGACGTTTAGGTTTTGGTTGAATGAGTAACTCTAAGCAACCGGAATATGACATGGCCAAAGTACAAGGGCTCTTTGTTGGATACCGAAAATTTGCTGTTGATCGCGAGTGGCTTCGGCAGCAGGAAGAACAACGTTATCGGGATCGCCAGCGACAATTTGATGAATGGTCCAGAAAATGGGTCACTGTAACTAGGCTAAAAGAGACTCGTTTATGGACTGACGGAGCCATCAGGCGATGGCTGGGTGAACCTCAGCAACAGGGTAAATATAAAGTTTTCCCCGTTGAAGCGGTTTTGGCTGCTGAGAAGTTGAATGAGTTTCAGCTCTGGCTTAAACCCCGGCTGGAAAAGAAACGTGCCCAGCATCACCACTTTTTAATTCCATTTCTGTAAAGTAGAAACAACGACAGTTCCGGCTGCATTCAAGGCTTCGGCATCTGGTCAGAAGTAAAGCGCCATTTTTCATTATAAGGGAGGTTAGATAGTGGAAGGTATTGAGACACTGAGTTTGCGGCTTGATGAGAACGAAACTATGGCCCTTGCTCAATTTGTTAAACGTCTGAGCTGGAGCGATCTACGTGGTTGTGCTGTGAGTGACGAAGAAGCCTGGGTAATGAAAAGCGCAGTTGATAAATTACAACAGGCGTTAAGGGAAGAAGGTTATGCGCCTCGATGATGCAGGCTTCGTGTTATTTTCCGATGACAAATTTTCTTAAGGACTAAGTATGAGCCAGCACTGGTATGAGGTGAAAAGCAATCAGGGAATTGTTCAGGTGATGTTAGGCTGGGATCCACCTTTGCAGTGGTTTCATATGTGCATTGATTATGACATTAATGCAGCAGAAGACCCACTCTATACTAATCTGGCTGAACCTGATCCCTACTACGTTACTCCGGAATATCTGCAATTTGTACTTGAACGCTTCGAAATAACGGATATTGTAATAAAGCCCGATACCTCTGGGCTTTACGAAGAATTATTAATGGATCAGCTTTTAGACCGATAGCTAAGCTGCCAGCAACAGACGTGCTGACATAATCGTCACTTAACTGTAATGTCAGATACTTCAGGTACAAATGTCCGGACTCGTTTGAAACCTATCCAAAACTGTAAATATATTTTCGTTATAATATAACCTTAATTGAATTGCTTTCTAACAGTTCCCACTCTTCTTTTCTAAGTACATTTTTAATTATTGTTCCATTGGCAAGCGTCAGCTCATACTCCCTGTCACTATAAATAAGGTTTTTATTTTCGACTCGTCGAAAGCTGGTAATGGCAACCTTTCTTTATCCACCTAACGAATAATTATCTTTGATTTCTGCGAACATTTAAACTCCCGTATATTAACGTCTTAAAGACAACTGAACCTTCTCGGCCCTTTCTGCGCCCCGACTAATGATACTATCGTAGTTGTCGATTTCATCATCAGTTGGTGATTCTTCAGCTATCCATTTCAGGTACTTGATGCGGTCCATATGCTCCTCCCTGTACGATTTCCAGTGAACAAAGGCTCTACAGTATTAAGCTGCTGTAGAGCTCCTTTAACCATGCGAAAACTGTGCGTATTACAGGATGCCTAACCTTTTTGTTTCATCGATCCACGGTCTGAATTCTTCCAGTAAATTATCATATAACTTTTCATCGCTGATCGAACCGAAATCATCCATGGCAAAGAAGTGGGTGTTATCAACCCGGCGGTCAGTAAAGTCATCCAGATTTTTGAGGATACCGTAGCTTGAACCACCCAGGCCGACAAACTTCCAGAAGATGGGGTAGTTGGCAGAACGCCGGATTGCATCTTTAATCGCCCGGGTCTTGCTGATCCCGCCATCGGTAATAAATACAACATATACCGGGATTTTCGAGTCCTTAAAGTAGTCGACAATTTCTTCCATCACAGGGGGCTCATTGTTTGTCCCACCAAGTCCCGGCAGGTTCTCCCAGGCTGAACGCTTTCCAGACCCGCGAATGGACTGAATATATGTGTCCAGGTTGTCCAGTGTGACGTTTGGATACTTCTTGTGCTTCTCTCCAAATCCCCAGACATCCATTTCACCGTCGTCGTCGAACTGGGCGGCAAGAACGGCGATGCGGTCCAGCACAGACTGAACGTTGCCCTTACTGAACTGGCCACTCATTGAGCCGGATGCGTCAAGTACAAATGCAACCGCTGCCTCAAGGGTGTCCAGTTTATTTTTAGTGAGACTGACCGAGGCTTTTTTAGCGAGGCTTACGAGGCGCGGAGATCTGGTTTCAAGTTTCTTTTCCAGACTGATACGAGCAGGCTTTGCTGGCTGCGGAGCTGGCTGTGCGACATCAACGCCAAAGCTAATGGCCAGAGGCTCAAGACCACCGTTGAAACCCTGCCCGAGCGCACGAAGCTTCCAGGCGCCATTGTGCCGATATACTTCACCCAGGATGATTGCTTTCTCACTGCGGCCCTGAGTCTCAGCCTGAAAATCAGCGATACCAGGAGCCTGAATGCTCAATAAACTGAGCCCACTGATAGTATCTTCACCATCAATGACAACGGTGATCGCAATCTTACTGACGTTCGCCGGAACACGATCCAGTGCTATCTCAATGCTGGACTGCTGAGAACCGGTAACGAGCTTTACTGCCCCTTCAGGAGAAGACAGATTATTATAAAAGATAAAGTCAGAATCGCCGGTTACCTTTCCCTGAGCATTAAGCAGGAAGAGGCAGGTATCGGGTTCGCCTTTAAAGCCGGATTTGGCAGGGTACTGAAGATTCAGCCTGATCGCAGATTGCTGAAGCGGTATGTTTTGTCCGGATTGTAGATTCACATTAACTCTCCTGATTTTTGATTATTTTTAAAGCGCAGCGCTTATATATGTTCCCCAGGCTTAGTTCAGGACGCTGGATTTCTGGTGAGGCGTATATATGGTGTGACACCATATTTCATCACGCTGAAGTTTCTATACCTGTTGAACTGGAATTTTGATTGACCGGGTATCTTATGTTCCAGATCCCGTTCCTTCATAAACCGCAAAAGTAACATATATCAGAGGGGCATTCTGTTGATAAAAGGCACGGAATACCGGCTTTAACCAGCAACCAGAGATAAATCCGTTTCCTGCCTTTAAAAGGCTCAGGTCTGAATTAACATGACCTGCTTTCTGAAATTTCCAGTCCCCTTTCTACTACTCCCTCCTGAAAGCGGATCGCAACCAAAAAAAACCCCGGCATTGCCGGGGTATGATTCAGCGTTGTTTTAGATGTTAACGCCGTGCTGGGAGGCAAGAGCCGCCAGGCCACCGGCAAAGCCCTGACCGACAGCTTTAAACTTCCACTCAGCGCCATGACGATACAGTTCACCGAAGACCATAGCGGTTTCGGTTGAGGCATCTTCAGACAGATCGAAACGGGCAATTTCCGTGCCGTTGTCGTTGTTGTAAACGCGTATGAAGCTGTTGCTCACCATGCCGAAGTTTTGTTTACGCGCTTCTGCATCATAGATGGTAACGGCAAACACCAGTTTTTTGATATCTGCTGAGACTTTGGTCAGATCGATTTTGACCTGCTCATCGTCACCGTCGCCTTCACCGGTACGGTTGTCGCCCTGGTGCTCTACCGCGCCATCAGGGCTGGTTTTGTTATTGAAGAAAATGAAATGCGCATCTGACAGCACTTTACCGTCTTCGCCTACTGCGAACACGGAAGCGTCCAGGTCAAAAGCCTGACCGTCAGTTACACGGGCATCCCAGCCGAGGCCAACCATAGCGATATTCATGGTTGGTGCTTCTTTGGTCAGAGATACGTTGCCGCCTTTTACGAGAGAAACTGCCATTTTTAGCTCCTGCAAACAGTTGAATGAGGGCTGCATTAACAGCCCCGGGTGAAAAGTTACTTTTCGATCAGGACGCGTTAATGCCGTACTGAGCACATACAGATGCCAGACCACCAGCATAACCCTGGCCCACTGCGCGGAATTTCCACTCACCATTGTGGCGATACAGCTCGCCGAACAGCATGGCAGTCTCAGTGGACGCATCTTCGGTCAGATCGTAGCGAGCGACTTCAGTCTGGTTATCGTCATTGACCAGGCGAATAAACGCACCGGATACCTGACCAAAGCTCTGGCGACGAGCCTGAGCATCATGGATAGTGACAACGAAGATGATCTTGTCAACATCAGACGGGACGGCGTCCAGTTTAATTTTCAGCGATTCATCATCACCATCACCTTCACCGGTACGGTTATCACCGGTATGGGTTACGGAACCGTCAGATGACGTCAGGTTGTTATAGAAGATGAAATCTGAATCGCCGCGCACTTTGCCGTTTGAGGCCAGCAGGAACGCTGAAGCATCCAGGTCAAAGTCCTGACCGTCTGTTGAACGCGCATCCCAGCCAAGGCCCACCAGGACGTTTTTCATTGACGGAGCTGCTTTACTCAGGGAGACGTTCCCGCCTTTGGAAAGAGAAACACTCATAAAATAACCTCTTCGATTAGTAATTGTTCAGGTTAACACTTAAGGGGATTAACTCCCCTTTTCCTCAGATTCAGGTTTGCCCGGGAACATGACGCTTGCGAGAATGCCCAGCGCCAGTACACCCAGTACAACATACAGGCTGGTTGTTGCCGCGATGCTGTAACCATGATGCCAGATGTGATCGGTCGCATTCAGGCCGAGTTTTGCCGCGATGAAGAACAGCAGCACGATAACGGCCTTCTCCAGATGAACCAGGTACTGTTTCAGTGCCTCAAGGACAAAGTACAGAGTACGCAGGCCCAGGATAGCAAACATCATGGCACTATAGACGATAAGCGGTTCACGACTGACGGCAATGATTGCCGGTACCGAGTCAAACGCGAACATTACGTCCGAGAGTTCAACCACAGCTACACACAGGAACAGCGGGGTCGCATACAGCGCCGCTTTTTTACCACGGCCAATGGTGACATCGCTGTTTTCTGGTTTCGCCAGTTCAGCATCCACTTCCTTCTGGTTAAGCAGGAAGGCATGCCCTCTGAGCTTCGGCCAGATAGGGAAGAAGCGTTTAACCATGCGGTAAGCCAGATGCTGGGAGTAATCCTCAATTTCATCATCGTCATCACCGCTTTTAAGCATCATGACCGCTGTCCAGGCAACGATAATAGCGAAGACAACTTCAACGTACGGCCCCAGACTCAGCAGGCTCGTACCGATGGCGACAAAGATGCCCCTGAAGACAATGGCACCAATGATCCCCCAGTAGAGAACACGGTGGCGATAACGATCCGGAACGGCGAACCAGGAGAAGATGGCCATCATGACGAACAGGTTATCGACCGACAGCACTTTCTCCAGCGCATAACCCGTGACAAACAGACTGGCAACCTCAGCACCGTGGTGGATATAGAGGAAACCGGCAAATGCCATCGCAACCACAACCCAGAATACGGACCAGAGCGCCGCACTCTTCAGCGAGATAGGCTTGTCATCACGGTGCATAAACAGGTCAATAAAGATGGCACCGACTGAAAGCGCAATAAAAACAATGACCGTTTCAGTCGGGAAGCCGATGTGTGTGGAAACCATATTTTACCCTTAGGGATGTGGATCAGAGGCCAAATTCAGCCGGGTCGAAGCCCAACGCGATAGCGATCTCGCGGGAGGCCAGTTTCTCGTCCTGATCGAAGTTACCGTCACTTTTCGCAACGGCAATACCAACACGTAAGGCCAGCTGAGCGGCCTCAGGCTGATCTTTCAGCGCCAGGATGTATTTCATGGTTTCGCCCTTGCCGATTTCAACATCGAAATCGAAGCTTGAAACCAGTTTATTGAAGAACTCAATCACCTCATTGGTATCGAAGACCTTCAGCTCTTCTGAAGAGCGCAGAAAGCCCATCATTTTCTGCTTTTCTTCCGAACTTACGCCGTCACTCGATACGGCAATACGGGCACATACAGCAACGGTGCCCTGCATGAATTTTTTGTTTTTGAAACGGCCAACCTGGCGGGTCAGTTCGTCACGGCCTGAGTTAATGGCACCTTTAACTTTGTCGAAAAAGCTCATACCTGTTTCCTTTGTTGCTGTGTTATTTAGAACCGGCGCTCCAGCGAAATCCCCAGCCAAATGCCCGGTCCATTTCGTCCTGGCCTTTGAAGTACTGGTTAATTCGCTCGACTTTAATTGCGCCGTTTTCGTTTACGAGTCTGGCAATGGCGCACAATGTGCGACGGTTTTCACCTTCGGTCAGGCGGGTCTCAATGGGCGGTTGATCCGGCACATGAATGGTGACCACACCATCAGTCTTGTCCCAGCTGGGAACACCTTCATAAATAAAGGCGTAAATCAGCACTTCGCGGATATGCTTCCATTCACGTCCATTGATATGCAGCCACTCGCCGTCTGATACATCACCCGTACGGTCATCGCCCTTGAGCTGAACATACGGTTCATCCCGATAATTACCGAATGCATTACCGAGCGCCTGAATGACCGATTTATACCCGTCCTGAAGCTCAACAAAGGCCCCCAGATCCAGGTCGATTCCTTTGGAGCCGAACATGCCTGCAAAGCCTGATTTGCCGCTGCCCCGGTGCCAGTTCAGGTTGATCCGGATTTCACCGAAGTTATCCCGTTTGGTCAGGCTGATTGCAGGCTTCTCTTTTGTCAGCGATACCTTGCTCAGGCTGATTTTTGTCTCAACTGGCGGAGGGGTTACAACCGGAGGAGTCGGGGCTGCGGGAGCCGGTTCGTCGGCAATATTTACGCCGAAATGCTCTGCCAGCGGTTTAAGTCCACCGTTGAACCCCTGCGCAACGAAGCGGAATTTCCAGTCATTATTACGACGGTAAAATTCACCCAGAATTAAGGCTGCTTCCTGACGGCCGCTCAGTTCGACACTGCCGCTAACCAGGCCGGTAGCCCCTTGCTCCACGTCGATGGAAAGATTACGAAGACCGGACACCGTCTGCCCACCGTCACAGGTCACGGTGAACGCAATTTTCTGGACATCAGGTTTCAGCCGGTTGAGCGCGACAGTAAAGGTTGAGTACTGGCCTTCACTGACCAGGCTGACGGTACCATCATCGTTACGTGGCTGACCATAAAACACCATGTCCGCATCACCCTGCACCTTCCCGTCGGCATACAGGCGAAACGCCGAAGCATCCACCTGGCCGCCCGAGGTGATCCGGACCCGCAACTCCTGGGCTGGAACGGGGGCATTGCCCCCCGGCGTCAGGTTCATTAGCGAATAACCGCTGAAACGATATCGGAGTGCATATCGTCAATTGTGCGGCCGCGACAGGCATGGCCAAGGGCGGTAAAGTCCCAGTTGCCGTTATTACGGCGCAGCGAAGAAATAACGATCCCGGTATGTGAGCCCTGCTCAGTCAGCTTGTAGCGAGCCAGCTCTTTGCCGGTTTGATCGACAACGCGGCAGAACGCGTTTTCGACGTCATTGAACGACTGACCACGGAAGCTGTTTACCGTAAACGCCAGGTATTCAACGTTTGCAGGCAGTCGGGAGAGGTTGACCTTAATCACCTCATCGTCACCGTCACCCTCACCGGTCAGGTTATCGCCACTGTGCACAACAGCGCCGCAGGTGGATTCCAGTTTGCGGAACCAGATGGTGTCAATTGTTTTACCGGTGCTGTCCATTAATACGCAGCCAGCATCGAGATCGATTGAGTCGTTGCCTCCAAACAATCCTCCAAGAAGACCTTTTTTCTTAACCGGATCCCAACCGAGACCGAAATGAAGCTGGCTTAATGCAGATGATTCTTTGCTGAGTGATACCGTCTGGTTCTTAACTAATGAAACCATGTTTTATTCCTTAAAATGGTAATGACCGAGACAATCAAAGGTATATTTAGTAACTGACGAAGAAAATCATATCATGATGAAGTTCTCTGACAAGGGAAATTTTGGTAGTTTTCTTCAAAAACACAAAAATAAATCCTTTTCATGGTGTTCATTTTTCTATTTTTAATTTAAATATCAATACGTTATAAGGTACTAAAAAAACACTGACGCACTCCATAACCACTGAAGTTATTAATCATATTATGATTGACATGTAGCGTAGACACTCATAGACTCACTTCTCAATCATAAATTTGCATGGCGTTCCGGATAATTAAAAAAAATGAACAAGAAAATTTGGTTTATGGAAGGTTTGTCCTCCCAGCGAGATATTATTCAGGGGGTAAAATCATTTGCACAAAAAAATAATTTTGCTATTACCGTATTTGCCTCCCACCGTAACGAAAGACATGAAATTCTTTCCGTTGCCGATTATTCTTTGACTGAACCTGAAGATCCTCAAAAACGTCTTCAGTTTATTCAGGAAACCATTCAGACCTACGGCATCCACCATATTCATACTGGCCGTAACAGCCAGTGGTTTGAAGAACACCGTTCAGCCATTGAATCGACCGGAGCCACCCTTACTACCGGTGCAACAGGCGTCGACTGGTTAACTCTGGCTGACGAAAAAGTTACTTTTGCTCAGTTTATGGAGCAAAACGGGCTCCCGGTCGTACCGTCCTGGCGGGTGAATACGCTGGCAGAATTAAAGACGCACCTCGCGGCCCCGCCGTTCTCGGACAGCCCGGTATGCGTGAAGCCGGTGACGGGTATCTATGGCATGGGATTCTGGCGCTTTGATGACAGTGCTTCGCCCATGGCCGTCTTTAATCATCCCGAACATCGTCTGGTCAGTCCGCAACAGTATATTGCAGCAGCATCGGCTTCTGAGTCGTTTAAACCCCTTGTTTTGATGCCGTACCTGCCAGGCCCGGAATTTTCCGTCGATATCCTCGCGGATAAGGGCGAAATACTCGCAGCCGTGGGACGCCGTAAGGAAGGGGCTATCCAGTATCTGGTAAACGAAGGAAGCGCCTGGGAACTGGCTTGTGACTGCGCCCGGGTTATGAAGGCCGACGGGCTGGTGAATGTTCAGACGCGAAACGATGTGAATGGCAACCCGGTGCTGCTTGAAACCAACATGCGTCCGTCAGGCGGGGTGGGTTATACCCTTCACAGCGGGGTGAACCTTCCCGGGTTGTTTGCTGCCTTTAAGCTCGGTCTGATGTCTGAAGATGCGGTGATCCAGAGCGCCAGAAATACCTTTTCTCCGGTTGCAGTGAGATCCATCACAGATGTCATCGTTTACCCGGAATCACTCTCTAACCATCTGAATTAAGGCGTGTTTATGTCTGATACCCTCGAAGATATGATTTATCGCCGTACCCTCTCATGCGGTACGATACAGGTAACCCGCGACCAGGGTGATGTTTCGCTCGATGACCTGTTTGATATCGCTGAAAGACGTAACCCGAAACGCGCCTTTCTGTTTGTCAGCAAAGTACTCGGCAGGCACATTCCCGTGCCACCCTCAGTCATGCGGCAGGCCTACAGACAGCTTGCCAGCCAGTTCCCCGCAACGCTGACAGGGCCCGTACTTTTTATCGGTATGGCTGAAACCGCCGTTGGGCTAGGGGCCGGTGTGTTTGATGAAGTGCGCCACCAGCATCGTGAATCTGTCTATCTGACCTCTACCCGTCACCCGGTTGATGGCACGTTACTTTGCGAGTTCAAGGAAGAACACAGCCACGCCACCGATCATCTGATCTATCTGCCAGATGATGAAGAGAAAAGACGTCGTGTTACCAACGCACGAACGCTGGTTTTGATTGATGACGAGGCAACCACCGGTAATACCTTTATTAACCTGCTTTCTGCCCTGCGTAATACCGGCAAGCTTCAACATATTGAACAGGTTATCGCCGTTACGCTTACCGACTGGAGTAGCAACGCCCTGTCGGAGCGCACATCCTTGCCCGTCACTTCGGTTTCGCTTGTAAGCGGTCAGTGGGGATGGACCCCATTACCTGATGCACCTGTCCCGGACATGCCGAAAGTCAACGTAACTTCACGCGGAGAATGGGACATCCTGGGAAAACAGTCCTGGGGTCGACTGGGGATGCTCGCACCTGCGGCCGATCTCGGCCATGAGGTCTCCGTCCGCAAGGGGGAACGTATTCTGGTTCTCGGGACCGGGGAATTCGTCTGGGAGCCGTTCCTGCTTGCTGAACGGCTCGAAGCTGCCGGAGCACAGGCACTTTATGGTTCGACCACCCGCTCCCCTATCGCCGTTGGTTATGCCATTGAGTCCGCCATTTCCTTTACGGATAACTACGGGCTGGGCATCCCCAATTTTGTCTATAACGTCGCCCACCAGCAGTTTGACCGTATTCTTGTGTGTACTGAGACACCCGCAGAAAGTATTGACACGCAGCTTCTTAAAGCCCTGGCTGAGGTTGCGCCCGTCGTGGAGATTGTTACCTATGAATAAACCCGTTGTTCTGAGCGACCTTGACGACACGCTCTTTCAGACCCGTCGTAAAATGGTGGACGAGCTGGCCCTGGAGCCATTCCGTACCGGTGCCGTTGATCGCACCCTGAATCCACGAAGCTTTATGACGGAAGAACAGTCCATGTTGGTGGACTGGCTCCTGGAGCAGGCTGAACTCATACCTGTTACCGCCCGGGGAACTGAAGAAATCAGCCGCGTCCGGATCCCTTTCCACTCCTGGGCAATCACCACGCACGGGGCCGTCATTCTCACGCCTGAAGGCAAACCCGACGAGGAGTGGAAGGCCCATATGCTTGGCCAGCTGGCTCCCTACCAGGAAAAGCTGACATCGATGCAGCGTCTGATCACTGAAATGATGGACGCAAAAGGGATCAATGCCTGGGCAAGGCTGAACTTCGAATACGGTGAAACGGCGGTTTATATGGTGATGAAGCACCGCGACAGCACCCGCCTTGACGAGCTCAATGCCATTGCAGATGAGATAGAAACGGTGTTTCCGACCGAGGGCTTCTACATCCACCGCAACAGTAATAACGTGGCCTGGCTTCCCACCCCGGTTGAGAAAGGGCTGGCCGTCAGATGGCTGCTTGAAAAACTTCGGGCTGAACGCGGAGTCTTCCCCGTAATTGGCCTGGGCGACAGCCTGAGCGATCATCGTTTTATGAAACTGTGCAGCTGGTTTGGCATCCCGCGTCAGAGTCAGTTTGCAGATGCCATTTCACAGCGAATTTTTGGAGAAAATTAAAATGCAGCCACATGACACATTTACCGGCTCATACCAGCCCGGTGACGTGGAATTTCTGCTAAAGCCGGTTGTCATTGAGATGACGCCGGTTGAGCAAAAAGAAGAGCTGATTCAGTCAGGGAAGAAACATTATTCGGACATGCTCAGTCAGGAGCCAGCGCCAACACAATGGCATCTTGATTTGTTTCACCGGGCGCTGGATCGGGGCGCAGAGAGACTTGCAAAAGAAGTCACACAGCTCGCTATTGCTCTGGCCAAACGCTTTGGTGATGAGCCCATTGTACTGGCCAGTCTTGTCAGGGCTGGCGTGCCGCTCGGCGTTATGCTGCACCAGGCCCTGCGTGACATGGGGAAAACCTCATGGCATTACGGTATCAGCATTATCCGGGATCGTGGAATTGACGGTGCAGCCCTCGACGTCATTGAAGAGCGGCATGGTACCAGCGGTATTGTCTTTGTTGACGGATGGACAGGTAAAGGCGCAATTACCGGAGAGCTTGTACGCGCACTGAAAGATCGCCCGGGCTATCCTGAGCAGCCGCGACTGGTTGTCCTGGCCGATCCCTGTGGCTGCTCCTGGCTTGCAGCCAGTGATGATGACTGGCTCATTCCTTTTGGCATCATGGGTGCGCCGGTGTCAGGCCTGATCTCCCGGTCAGTGTGGTCCTCTGAAGGATTACACGGGTGCATGGTTTGCGAGCATCTCAGTGAATTCGAATGCAGCCGGATGCTTGTCGATACCGTCGCTCATTTCCGTAAGAAGTTAACCCCGTCATCCCTCGCTCCCCTGAGCTGGAATACGGAGTCAGCCCGGATCTTATGGCAGACAAGTCGCGACGTTATCGCGTTCCTGGCCGATGAATTTAAAGTGGACAGCGTCAATCGTATAAAACCCGGTATTGCTGAAGCAACCCGGGCTGTATTACGTCGGGTACCGGACCATGTATTTGTGCGTTCTATTGACGACCCGGACGTTGCCTTGCTTGTAGGGCTTGCTCGTGAAAAGGGAATAGTTGTTACAGAAATGGGGGGAACCCTCGGCCAGTATCGGGCTGTAACCATTATCAAGAAGGTACTTTGATGAAAAATCGTCTTTCTCCCTGGAATCTGGGAGCCACGCTATACATGCCTGCAACACGGGAAGATATTGCTGATGCCGTCCTGCACGGGAAAATCCCGGGTTTGCGCTCTCTGGTGATTTGCCTGGAGGATGCTGTCAGTGAAGCAGACATCCCCGTCGCCCTCAAAAATCTGGAGCACCTGCTGCACGAGCTCAGTAACAGCATGCATAGCCTGGGTAAAAATGACTGGCCTCTGGTGTTCATTCGCCCCCGGCATGCCGAAATGGGCAGATGGTTAAAAGCGCATTATGATCTTTCCGCTGTCGACGGGTTTGTGTTGCCGAAATTTACCCTCAGTTCGTTAGCTGAATGGTGGGATATCATGGGCGGGACTCACCTGTGCATGATGCCAACGCTGGAAACAGAAGACGTCTTTGACGTGGTTCAGATGCGGGAGCTGGCCACCCGTCTGGTGGAACATCCCTGCCACGACCGCATTATTGCGCTTCGAATCGGCGGCAACGATCTTATGAACGTTGTGTCGCTTCGCCGTCCCCGGGACCTGACGCTGTATGACAGCCCGATGGGCTACGTCATCAAAATGCTCGTTTCGGTCTTCGGCCCGCGTGATTTTGCCCTGACCGCGCCCGTATGTGAGCATATTGACGATCATGCCGTAATGGCCAGAGAGCTGGCTCTTGATATGGCACATGGGCTTGTTGGGAAAACGGCCATTCACCCGGGTCAGATAGAGGTCATTCAAAACGCGCTGATGGTCACTCAGGGTGAGCATTCTGACGCTCTGCGGATCCTGAACTCTACCCAGGCCGTGTTTAAGTCGCAGGGAGCAATGTGTGAACCCGCCACACATCGCCGCTGGGCGGCTGGCATTCTGGACAGAGCTCGTTTTTATGGGTTACAGAACGAGCAAAGCGCTGATGGAATCAGATTACTTACCGTGACCCAGCATCATTAAGGAAATCATAATGGGGTTCAGATTCAGAAAGTCGATCAACATTATTCCTGGTGTTCGCCTCAACCTGAGTAACGGTGCACCGAGCCTGAGTGTCGGGCCGAGAGGTGCTTCCGTTTCTTTTGGAAGCCGGGGGACCTATGCCAATCTGGGCTTGCCCGGTACCGGGCTGAGTTACCGTACCCGGCTTGATCGGGCCGCGCGTTCCGGAGGTGGGAACCGGACGGCTACCGACCCGGGGCTCAGACAGGCGCTTGAGGAGGAAGCCGCTGATCTCATGTCAGCGGTGACCGCAATCCGTAATATTCACGAGCTGACGCCGGATCCTAAAACAGGCATCAGCTGGGCAGAGCTGGAAGCAGTATACCTGCATAACAGAACGTCGCCTTTTCAGGTTCCGGCACCGGTGCGTCCAGAAAAGCCAGACTATCTTGCATTGCCGGAAAAGCCTGCCGAGAGCGAAGGCATTAGTTTTCTGGGTAAATGGTTTGAATCGGAATCAGCTAAAGCTGAGCGCCACGCCGAAAATCTTCGCCGGTGGCAGCAGGAGCTGATTGATGTGGAGCGTGAGAATACCCTTCGACAGCACCGGTACCAGCAACAACGGACGGCCTGGGCCGAACAGTATGCAAACTGGAAGTTTGAGGCTGAAGAACATGAAAAACGGCTCGCCACGGCTCAGGCAGATGCCCGGCAGCAGTTCCGGACAGACGCCGCGTTTTTCGAATCATACCTGGCGGGTGTGCTGGCAGAAACTGAATGGCCGCGTGAAACGCTTGTTGCATTTGAAGTAAAGCCGGAGCTATCAGCAGTCCTGCTGGATGTTGATTTAGCTGAGATTGAAGATTTCCCTGATAAGATTTACGGCGTTAATGCCCGGGGCACGGAGCTGACGGAAAAAGCCATGACGCAAAAAGCCGTACGCGAAAACTATGCCCGCCACGTCCATGGCTGCTTGTTCCGCCTGGTCGGTATCGTTTTACATACGCTACCGTTCGACAACGTGATTGTGTCAGGCTTTACGCAACGGGTCAGTAAGCGGACCGGCTATCTGGAGGATGAGTATATCCTGTCCTGCAAATGCAGTCGCAGCCAGATGTCGTCAGTAAATTTTGCAGGCTTAGAACACATTGATCCGGTTGAAGCGTTAGGCGATCACCCGGTTATTCGAAAGATGAGCAGTACCTTCATTTTTCAGCCTATTGAACCACTAACCCTTTAAGCAGGCTAAATCTTACGATGCAATTAAATACCAGACAGGCCCGGATTTTTAAGCTTGCCAACTTACTGGGCACCGGCAAGCCCGTTTCCGCTGCCGACATTATAACCAGTCTGGAATGCTCAGAGCCGACATTAACCCGGGCACTCAAAGAGCTACGCGAGTCATATTCTGCGGAGATCAAATACAGCAAGGCAGGTCATTCCTACCATCTCGTTAATCCGGGCCAGCTGGATAAAAAGACCCTTCGCCGGATGAATGAAGCGCTCGCACAGAATGCTGAACTGAAAACCGGTGAGTCCACAGGGAAGGTCGTACTCGATAAGGATAAAAAAACAGCCGTGTCATTATCGCTACGCATGCGGATTTTAAGAAAAATTGACCGTCTGGCTGCGCTGAGTGGCTCGACCCGAAGTGAAGCGGTAGAGAAGCTGGCTCTGCACTCCGTTGATGAACTGATAAAAGAATACAGCGCTAAAAAGTCCTGACGCTAAATCTCAGACCGGGGTGAAAACCCCGGTTTTGTCATATTTCACCTCTGTATCTGCGTGACGGAGTTTTGATCTATTCTCCTCCCGCAATGTCAGCAGCGCCTTTCTGCCTACAAAACCTGGTGTCTTGACATCCTCTTGTGCTACACATCAATCTTTGGGCGATTTACACTCCATTCATGCAGATCTGTGATGTATGATGATTTTCATACATAAGAAAGTTTATTTTTGCCGGAGTTTTTTTCAGAAATTTATATTCCAGTACGGTCTGAATTTTTTTCTCTGATAAGAGGCCATTCACATGTCGGTAATTCAATGGTGGTTAACTTATTTCTTTAATGCCGCTTCTGAGTATTTAATCTCCACCCGACAGATGTCGTGCCGTTTTATCAAATCTACAAACTCTGGCCTCTTCCTGAAACTACTCTCCTCTTCCGATCTCTTAAGAAGGAATTACATTTGAGACGCTTACCCGTATATCTGCTACTCGACACGTCCGGCTCTATGCACGGAGAGCCTATCGAAGCGGTTAAGAATGGCGTTCAGACGCTGCTTACCACGCTGAAACAGGATCCGTATGCACTCGAAACGGCTTACGTGTCAGTGATCACCTTTGATTCTTCAGCCCGACAGGCAGTCCCCCTGACAGACCTCCTGAGTTTCCAGATGCCAGCACTAACAGCCAGCGGCACCACCTCTCTTGGCGAAGCGCTTTCCCTCACGGCCAGCTCCATTGCCAAAGAAGTACAGAAAACGACGGCTGACACTAAAGGTGACTGGCGTCCCCTTGTATTCCTGATGACGGATGGAAGTCCGAATGATGACTGGCGTAAAGGCCTGAATGACTTTAAAGCGGCCAGAACCGGCGTTGTTGTGGCATGTGCAGCCGGGCATGATGCCGATACCAGCGTCCTCAAAGAAATCACTGAAATCGTGGTTCAGCTCGATACAGCTGACAGTTCGACGATTAAAGCTTTCTTTAAATGGGTCAGTGCGAGCATTTCGGTAGGCAGTCAGAAAGTGGAGTCCAGCAAAAAAGAAGTGATCGGTCTTGAAGACCTGCCACCGCCGCCGCCAGAAGTAAACGTGGTCTTATAATTTTATTAATTAAGGGGATGTCATGTCTGTCAGTCTGAGCAAAGGCCAGGGCGTAAGCCTGAAAAAAAATGAATACGATCTCTCGTCCGTTACTATCGGCCTGGGTTGGGATATTAATGAGGAAAAGAAAGGTTTCCTCGGCGGGATCTTTGGTAAAAAAGAAGAAGAATACGACCTTGATGTGATCGCTTTCCTGTGTAATTCAGCCGGAAAGGTGACCGATCTCGGCAATGTGGAAAATGGTAAACCAACGCTTGTGAATGGCGATATCATCTTTTTCAACAGCCTTCGCCATAAGTCAGGAAATATCTGGCTGACGGGCGATAACCGAACCGGAGCCGGTGATGGTGACGATGAGCAAATTATTGTGCGCCTGAATTCCCTTGACGCTCAGTACGAGAAAATTGTGTTCATCGTTCAGATCTACAATGGTGAAAAGCTCCAGCAGCACTTTGGTAAAGTTCAGAATGCCTTCATCCGGGCAGTAGATGCCCGTAATATTGAAATGGCACGATTCGATCTTTCTGGCGGACCCGCCTTCGCCAGCCAGCGCTCCATGGTTTTTGCCGAGCTGATACGCGAGGCTACAGGCTGGAAACTCAGGGCAATTGGTGAGCCTTCAGAATCAGATTCGTTTGTCTCGCACCTGAGGAATTACATGTGATGCGCCGCCTGCCTGTTTACCTTGTTATCGACACATCCGGCTCGATGCGCGGTGAGTCCATCCATTCCGTTAACGTTGGAATTCAGGCGATGCTTAGCGCTCTTCGCCAGGATCCCTACGCCCTCGAAAGCGTTCATATCTCCATTATCACCTATGACAATGAGGCGCGTGAGTTCATTCCTCTCACGCCGCTGGAAGACTTCCAGTTTTCTGACATCGTTGTGCCAAGCGCAGGCGGGACGTTCACCGGTGCTGCCCTTGAATGTCTGATGCAGTGTGTTGAACGGGATGTACGTCGCTCAGATGGTGATACAAAAGGAGACTGGCGTCCTCTGGTATTCCTGATGACTGATGGAACCCCTTCTGATGCCCTGGCGTACGGTGAAGCGGTAAAAGCGATTCGCGGCCGGGGATTCGGATCCATCATTGCCTGCGCCGTTGGTCCTAAAGCAGGCCATGAGCACTTAAAACAGCTCACCGATAAGGTTGTGTCTCTGGAGACGCTAGATTCAACCGCGTTTGCAGGTTTCTTTAAATGGGTATCGGCCAGCGTGTCTTCCGGCAGCACAAGCGCGGGGATCAATAACGGAACTGATACCCTTCCCCCTCCTCCACCAGAAATCCAGCTGGTGCTCTGACAGACAGAAAGGTGCTGCTTTCCGGGCAGCACCTTTCTGTACAGCAACGTTTTCTGCTGGCCGTACCAGCCGTACGAGGAAAATTATGAGACGCCTTCCCGTGTTTTTTGTCCTGGACTGTTCAGAGTCCATGATTGGTGAAAACCTGAAAAAAATGACTGATGGTCTGCAAATGATCATCGGAGATTTAAGAAAGGATCCACACGCACTTGAAACAGCCTGGGTTTCGGTAATCGCATTTGCCGGTGTAGCCCGTACGATTGTACCTCTTCACGAAATTGCCTCGTTCTACCCTCCCCGCCTTCCCGTTGGCGGCGGTACGAGCCTTGGGGCCGCATTGCGTGAGCTGACCGTACAAATTGATACCCAGGTCAGAAAAACCACTCATGAGGCTAAAGGCGACTGGAAACCCGTCGTGTATCTCCTTACCGACGGACGTCCGACTGACGACACAACCGCAGAAGTGAAGCGCTGGAAGGATCACTACGCGAGTAAAGTGAATCTCATTGCCGTTGGCCTGGGGCCGTCAGCGGACCTGAATACCCTGCGGCAACTGACAGAGAATGTCATGCTGTTCACCGAGTCTCAGGAAGGGGACTTTACCCGCTTCATCAAATGGATCACAGCCTCGGTTACGGCGCACAGCCGCAGCGTCGGAGACGACAAACAACCTGAGCTCAGCCAGACTGAATACATAGTCCGGCTGGCCAAGGACGAGCCAGTAAAAGCGTACGACGAAAACTGCGTTACGCTTACCGGCCGTTGCAGCAAGACCCGTCGTCCGTATCTGATGAAGTATGAACGGCCACCAGCAAGGATTTCCGGGCTCGATTTCAGCCTGAACCTGAACAGCTTTAATATTGCCGGATGCTATCCCATCGATGAAGACTATTTTGCATGGTCAGATGCCACCGCTACCGGTTTGCAGGTAAACACCAGCGAACTGCATGGCGTACCGGGTTGCCCTCACTGCGGTAATGCCAGTGCGTTTGCCCTGTGCTCATGCGGAAAATTGCTGTGCATTGACGGCCCGGATGACGTGATCTGCCCGTGGTGTGAAACAGGTCTGTCATTCAGCAATGATGGCGGAAACACTAACTTCGACGTAAACAGAGGGAGAGGTTGATGTCGCAAAATGTTTTACTTGAAGAGAAGATTATCCGCTTAGTGCTGTCTGAGCTGGGCCACCCTGTAGAAGGTGAGCGGCTTTTTCTTCTATCGCACGACCCTTCCCTTACTGAAGAGATTATGCGGCTTAAAGAGCGGATTGAGAGCCTTGCACAGGGTTTATCTGCGCGGGTTAGCGAAGGTTATAACGACGCAGAGATCGCCCCCTCGTCAGCATCCAGCCTTTCCGATCAGCAACAAACGGTCGTAAGTGATGCTGATAACCCGGGCATTGACGCTACCGATACACCATTACTGCAACCCCTGCCAGAAAATGAACCTCATCCTCCGTTCTGGAAGCTGATGCCTTATTACGAATTTGATAAACCAGCACAGAGGGAAGACGAAAACCTGTCTTCCCTGGTATTAAAACCCGGGCAGATACCGACAGGCCAGCAGCGGGCCGGATTAGCTGTGCCACCTGCCGTTCCCCCGAGAGCTAAAATAGTTATTCCCAACGCCCGCGCAGGCGAACGTTTCTCTTCGCCGGTTGCTATAGTTCTGGATGAGGGCCAGCAGGCTACTGTCAGGGACGTTGTCTTTCCCAGGAACATTGGCCTGACCTTTGACAAAGAGCATAAGTTGCTGACAGGTACACCCACCGAAAGCGGCGATATAGAGCTTTCAGTACTCTGGTCATGCGCTTCGCACGACGAATGCGAAACAAAACAGCTTTTTATAGTCAATCCCGATCCGAGAAGCCTGTGGAAGGTGGTAGAGCCACCAGCAGACGCTTCCTACCCTAAGTCCCATCTGGACGCTGCTGGCCTGGTCAGGGGTGACATACGTATTGCTGCCGCCAGTCGCCGGGGACGATCTCATGAGCATGCCGGGAGCTTCAGAGATGACGACTTCTATATCAACCACTGCCAGGAAACAGGATGGTCTGTCATGCTGGTCGCAGACGGGGCCGGTAGTGCGGTAAATTCCCGGGAAGGCTCCCGGATTGCAGTCCAAACGGCTGGCGATTACCTTTTCAATCAGCTCAGTGGTTTGAAAGGCGTCCATCTAAAGCAGCACATCACGGCGTGGGAAGGGAGCGATCAGCAGGCAACCATAAACGCCATGCTTCATCATTTTAAACAGGCAGCTACGCTCGCGGTCAACAGTATCCAGAACGAAGCCATTTGTGCAGAACAACCTGTGAAATCCTATTCAACAACCCTACTGGCAACTGTAGCGCTACGAACTGATAACGAGCTGTTTGCGGCTGCATTCTGGCTTGGTGATGGTGCGATAGGTGCATACAGCCCTTCCGGTAAAGTCAGGATACTGGGAAATCCCGATAGCGGAGAATACGCAGGACAAACCCGCTTTCTTGACCAGAGCATTATCGCAGACCCCTCGTTTAGCGGCCGCATCAGCGTGGGTAAATGGAATGATGTATCTCACTTGATCCTCATGACAGATGGCGTATCAGACCCTCTGTTTGAGACAGATAACGGGCTTCGCAGTGACGAAAAATGGACCCGTCTCCTTGATGAGCTCATCCCTGTCCTTACAGACGCCAGTATTGCGCCTGAGAGGTTAGGCGACTGGCTTAACTTTTTCTCCACAGGGAACCACGATGACCGCACTATTGCGGTGTTGTGGTAAGGGATACGCTTCTTCGGTGATCAATATGGCAAATATTGTTACGTGCAAAACAAAGGACGGCGAAACAGTCCAGTATGTTGACGAGGTAATTGGTTCGGGCTCGATGAAGGATGTTTACTTCTCGCCTGATAAATCATACGTCGTCGCTTTTTATCATAAACCGCAGAACGAGCAGGCCCGGGATCGGATTGATATGATCACCGGACGCTACAGGCAAAACATTTTTGGCCAGTCCGGAGGTGAATACTGGAAGGACCTGTTTTGCTGGCCGACCCACGTTGTTGAGCATGGGGATAAAATCGGCATCGTGGTTCCAACCTACAAAAGCTACTTTTTCTTTAAATACGGCTCTAAAAACGATGATTTTCTTGGCATAAAAGGCCGTGAAAAGGAAGGCAAATGGTTTGCCAGCGCCAGCAACCAGAATAAATTTCTCGACCCACGTGAACGAGGCAATACGCTTACCTATCTCAAGGTCTGTCTGCTGCTAACAAGAGCCGTCAGAAGGATGCATGCGGCAGGTCTCTGTCACAGCGATCTAAGCTATAAAAACGTGCTTATCGATCCAGAAATGGGACATGCCTGCATCATTGACGTAGACGGCCTGGTTGTCCCTGGAAAGTATCCTCCCGACGTCGTGGGCACCCCGGATTTTATCGCTCCGGAAGTGGTGAAAACCAGCCATCTTTCCAAAGAGGATCCGAACCGCGTATTGCCAAGCATTTCTACTGACCGTCATGCGCTGTCGGTGCTTATCTACATGTATCTGTTCTTCCGTCATCCGCTACGTGGCGGAAAAATACATGACATGTCGGATGAAGTACGTGATGAGACCTTATCTATGGGTGAGAAGGCACTCTTCATTGAACATCCGACAGACAAAAGCAATGCAGTCAAAGTCAGTCAGCTATCCTCCTTTTCACTGCCCTGGGCTGACCCGGAGAAAATTCCTTACACCATCATGGGCCCTTATTTGACGCCTTTGTTTGAACGCGCCTTTATTGATGGCTTACACGATGCCAATAAACGCCCGACCGCCGATGAGTGGGAAAGTGCCCTGGTTAAAACAGTCGATCTGATACAGCCCTGCCAGAACAAGGCGTGTGAACAGAAATGGTACGTTTTCTCAGGTAAGACAAAGCCGGTTTGTCCCTACTGCGGTACGCCATACAAGGGTAAATTACCGGTTCTAAATTTATATTCATCCCGAAAGGAAGGCAGTTATCGTCCTGACGACCACCGGTTGATGGTGTGGAGCGGGCAGTCAATCTATGCGTGGCATGTGAATCGCCTCATTGCGCCAAATGAGCGCACAACCGATGCACAAAGGAAACGAGTTGGGTATTTTGTTTTCCATAACGATCAGTGGTGGTTAGTAAATGAAGGCATAAATGGGCTTATGTCATTACCGGATAAACGACAGATTGCCATTGGGGAAAAAATTGAACTGACGAATAACGCTCAGTTTGTTCTGTCAAAGGAGGAAGGCGGCAGGCTGGTCGTCGTTCAGTTAGTTGAAAACTAACGGACGCCCATTACGACTAAAACGTTCTGGCAGCATACTGAACCTGTTTAATGAATCACTATATTAAGCAGTGTCAAATTTAAGCTGCCAGAAAAAACTGACTGTCTGTGCCGGATATGCGGTACACCGCCTGCGGCAAGGGTTTAATGCGCAAAGCCCAAGTTATTTATAAAAGTGAATAATTTTGTGACTCTACCCTGCCGCTCTTCTTTCCAGTGTCATGGTTTTTAACATCTGAAATACTGACATTGTTAAGCCGGTGATTGTAAAAGGCGATGCGGACAATCTCATGAAGATATTCAAGTTCGTTTTGTGTCAAGGACTGGCCTTCCTGGGTTTTTGAAATCATTTCCTGCCAGCAGATCAGTCTTTCGTAACTGACATGTTCGCTGTTTTCCAGGCAGTGCAACCTGAAATAGCGAAGGAACAAAGGAAATTCATCGGTCTGAGCGATGTCATAAGCCCGAACCGTTAACCGACACAGACATACAATCGTATCCTGCTGTAACCTGACTAGCGCGTTATGACTGCCCGGAAGGATATCAGGCAATTTCATCTTACAGTCAGCAAGGCGCTGAAGAAGAGGCCCTTCCTCTGAAGGCTCCCGTCCCCGATACTCCTGAAGAGGTTCAGATTCAAGTTCATGCATTAATGGATGATATAGCCATTCCCGGGAACTGGTCTCATCAATGATCAGGCTTTCAATGCACTCACTGTATGTTGTTTTACGTCGCCCGAGCTGCACCTGACTGATTTCATATTCAATATCAGGAAGATCGATACGCAATGCGGCAACTCTTTCGGAAGGATGAAGATGGTCAAAGGTTAACTTCTCTGAAATGCTGCGATCCCTGTCCAGAAAGACGGCCACACATAAATCATTAACCTTTACGAACAGATCAGCTGTGCCTCCGAACATACTGCCGCTTCCACTAACCTCATTCAGTGAAACCGGCCCACCATCGTCGCCAGCGAGAAGATTTGGGAAACCAAGAACCTGGTGCTCGTTGATGACTTCAATAATCTTTCCCCGGATGGCTTCCATCAGACCATCACAGTCACCGGCTACAGCTGTACTGTGTGAGAAATGCCAAAGCTTGACCTCCCCCTGCTTTGCTAACAGATCAGTTTTGCAAGCGGGGCAGATGCAGTTACAGTCAATACCCCGGCTGACCTCTGTAATATCTAAAAAGAGTCCTGATTCTCGCTGGAGTCCAAATGGAATACCAAATGTATAACTCTTACGCATGGCTGCACCCCGTTTTTGATAATGATTCAAACTATATCCGAAATAACGGAGGAGGATTTCTGTAAAACGTATTAAAAGAAATGATTTTTCCGTCTTCCAGATTAATGTTTGACAAAAATCAAATGAGAGCCTTACAAATATTGAGAGAGAAGTTTAGGTAAAGTAACTTTTATCACTTCTAATAAAATGAAGGAGAATATCGGATGTATTTAGCAGTGGGCTTGGCTTATGATTAAAGTTTTTCTCCGAACTTAATAAACAACTTTAAAAGACAGGCTATTACAATGCCTTTAGCCCCGAAAGGGGCATAAACTATTTTCAAATCTAGGCACAGTCTTTTTGTTGTGCCAATATTAATAATTACTCGCGAACAAAGGTCCACACACTCGCAGGAACTTTGTCATATAACTTTTTCATTGTCAGTTCGGCTTTACGATGATCATAAGCACCAGAAATTTCAAGAGAGGCGACACCCGAGTTTTTTTCACATAACCTTTCAAATACTTTTTCGAGCGTTTCGAACGAACTACACTTACGGAATTTCATTAAATAAGACTGCTTTGTGTCAGACATAATCAACCTTCTTTAGACAGGCCTCAACTGGCCAGGGATAATCTTAATATCATTTTTCACTTAAGCCTAACGATTTCACAACCTTTTTCGTTGTTTCCACCCTGTTCATAACCAGGTACATGAGTGCTAAAATGACCTGTAATTAAAACCAGTGTATCCCGGTGAGCAGGATGAAGAATCAATCAGTGATCAGACAGTTTTCGGAAAGCGAATTGCATCAGCAGCTGGAAACGTTCGGCAACCATGATAAACAGCTTTCACGCTTGATCCGTTACTTTTCCCATCTGAGATACAACACTGCTAAAACCTATCTGCACTGGCTACGAGTATGGAACGAATGGTATCTGGCGAATGCCCGGTTGCATACAGACTGGCCAGTAAGTTCGCTCCCCGTGTCTGAGGACGCTCTGCTTGCGTTTATGGGGCATCTTGAAGGCAAATTGTCACGAAGCAGCATAAACAGCTGTCTTCAGGCCTTAAATAGTATCCATAAAAAAGGGCTTAACCTGCCCGGGATTATTACGTCTGAAGCATGGTACATGCTGGAAGCCTTAAAACAATCGGAAGCCCGGAAGCGAAAGACGACTAAACAGGCAACTCCCTTTCTTATTGGCGATCTCAAGGCTCTGATAAAGTTACGCAGTACTACAAACTCAGTTCGTAAACTTCGTGACCTGTGCCTGATCTGGACAGGCTTTGAAACACTGCTCCGTTCATCCGAAATTCGACGTATACGTCTGAAAGATCTGTCTCTGGATAGTATGACCGGTGAATTTAACCTGACGGTATACCGTACAAAAACGAACATTAGTACACTTCTTACCTACCGGCTGACACGTCAGTTAACTAACTGCCTCTTGAGATTGATGAACCTCGTGAAAATGGATCAGCACAGTCATCCGGATGAATTCCTTTTCCAGGCCGTAAATTTCCATGATACAGGCTATATGCCACCCGGCTGGAAGCTTCGGAGTAAGGGGAATGAGCTATCTGAACTTCTTAAAAGGCATAACCTACCCTATCGTGCTAAGCAAAGTCTTCTGAACGATGAAGATGAAGAAGACACTGTGGACGATGCCGGTATGCTCAGCAAAAATTCCCTTTTACGAGCATTTAAAGAGATGTGGAATGAGCTTTATCCAAATGAGACTAAAACTCGTTACTGGACAGGGCACAGCGTTCGTGTAGGCGGAGCGATACAGCTAAATATTGAAGGTTACTCGCTACCACAGATTATGGAAATGGGGAACTGGTCGAATGAAGAAATGGTTATGCGCTACATTCGTAATATTGAAGCTGGTAAAAAAGCAATGATCAAGCTTATGCGAAATGCCTTTGATGAATAGCGCCCTCACGGGCGCATAACTTTATTTTTTCTTGAACGGGTTAAGTCTGGTGAGATTAGAGAGTGCCCCTCCCGGAGGCAAAATTCCCGTTCTTTTATATTTGTACACGCCATTTAATTTCATTGTCTGGATTCCAAGATTAATAAGCGTGACAAGTTTAAGGGTATACAGAAGTGTAAATTGTGGAGCAACCTGAATAAAAACCAATAACAAGCCTGCACACATTACACGTAGCCATGCCGCGTACTCCATGCTCAGCGGACGCTTGAAATAGAATCTTTCGAGCAAATCAACTGTCTTATTACTGATCCACGCCGCCGCCACGGAGAGTAACAACACGATGCACACCATAATGCCCAGTTCCATTTTCACTCCCTTCTCTTTTAGTCTCTTTAAGTTGAGGCTTAGCCACAGTAGTTTTGTTTTTTGCTTTTTTCTTAGGTTTGGTATGATGAAACAGAAAACAATCCACCATTACCCAACCATTTTTATATCGAGCCACCAGCATCTTCTGGCTGGGGTAATGAGCATGAAACAGCATTTTCACGTCCATGGTGCCCATCAACGACTGTTTGCGCTTTAGCTCATCCTCAGCCATCTGAAATTCTTGTAAGAATTCTGAAGACAGACGCTGACGCAGGATTCTTATGGCACTGGAGTTTTCATCATTCTTTGCCAGATGCCCGAAGCGTACTAGTGCCTTGTGGGTTATCTGGATGGGTCCCAGATGAGAGCTGAGCTGTTCGTACTGCCAGAAGTAGGTCAAATCCACCTTAACCCAGCTGATGCTGTCCAGCAGAGCCTCGTTCATGATGGTTCCGGACATTGGTACCATTGTCAGCCTGGCCAGACGCATATGTATGTAGTCCGTAAGCAACCTCAGCGACTCAGGAACGTTTTTATTGAGCAGGAGATGCTGAAGCACCGGGGTTGCGGTCTGCCAACACAGATTGCGCCCGTCAGGCAGGAAAGCAAACTTTTGATCGTCAGGCGCAGAGTTCGAAGCGTTTTCCTTACGAAGCAAAAAATAATGGCCGCACAGCAGCTCTGCTCTTACCTGGTCCTCGTCAGGGTCATGTCGGGCTTTACTTAGATCAACGGTAAGCACAACGCGGTTAATCGCATCAGCGTGATATTTTTTTACCCAGACGCAGACACGATAGAGACGCTCATCGATTTTCTGGCTGGCTGTGGAAATCCATTGCATTGTTGTTCCTTAATTTTCGGGGCTGACAATGAAAATGCCCAGCTCAGCCCCCGGCACGAGTTCTGTATATTTCAGGCTCAGCTTCCGTTGGTTGGACGGGCCCTGGCTGTTTTCAGGAGCCCAGTCAGAGAGCGTTTTTAATTGAGGTATGTTGCCTGCTGCGAAAATGGGCAAGGATGCTTTTACTACTGAATAATCAGTCTCAGCATATTTATTCCCGTTTCGTTCCTGCCCTTCAGGCCTAAATGCAAAAATGTGAGCAATCGGAACAGGGAAAGAGTTAGTTCGACAAAGGCGATAAGATTCGCCCTGCTTCAGTGGGTGAAATTCAAGACGGTGTAAAGCCTTATCGATATTAGACACGACATTCAAATTGGTAGTTGCTACATTTTTTACTTCTGAGGCTCTCCTGCGCTCCAACAAACTCACAAGTTGCTCTGCTGTTTTAACTTCCTGGTTTCGGTTTAGCCGCCATGAAAAAGTAACTTTTTTAAGCTGGGACTTGATGAAAAGGACATTTCTTGTTGAGTGCATAGCGACAAGGCCCGGGAGCTTCTTGTGCACTTTATCAAAACGGACATTCTTTTTATTATCGATACGCCTCATTGCCGCAGCAAAATCATTTTTTGCTTCATTTATAGATGTGATCAAGCTTTCGAGAAGATCTGCTCTTTCTGGGACAATGATAAGACCCGGGTATTTAGTGGTCACTTTGGTGGAATCATGACTTAATGACTCTATGTCATCCACACAGATGTCAGTAAGTGCCTGAATAATTTCCTCAACCGAAGCATCGTCTTTAACACTAACCCTGATGGGTTTAACCTGCTTCAGTCGCTCTTCTGTTCGAGATACGGTGGAGACAGTCATCAGGTTTGCCATCAGCGGGGGGGTGTTCGAAAGAAAACACTTAAGCGAGTCGATACGTTCCAGAATCTGGTCACGAAAATAGGGCAAATCGTCATAACTCATACGTTTCTCCAGGCTCATGTTATTTCAAATCAATTTTGCTGCCCTGGCTGACCTTGCAGAACATAAATGTCATGTAAACCTCTAAAGAAGTCATTTTGAAACAGCTTTCACAGCATGCGATTTATGTTCGATAGGGCTCATGAACAAAGGATGATAATGGAGACGCCATGGATAGTGGATAGTCTTACCCACCTGGGTGATCCGATTGAGGCGAAAACGACCATTTATACAGTCAACTGACCAAAGCCCGGGAGAAACTAACCTCTTCCAGCGGTAAAAAGAGAAACCTGCAACACAGAGGTCATGCTCCAGGAAATGTTGAGTTTCGACGACGCGAACTTTTATCAAAAACCCCAGCATTGGCGAAAACCAGATCAACAACCATGTTGGCGGCAGGATGACTTTGTTCAGGAGATGATCTGTCATAAGCAAGGCAGATAACATCAGAAAACTGATAGTCAACCACAGGGCCATCCAACCGGCCCATACGCGGCTCTGACAGGGTTTCCATTCGAGAAGAAAAAGTTTTTTATGCATTCTGCCCCGCCTAATTTTAATGTATTGCCGAAGTATGCTGCATCATGATGGTGGTGCGGGGAAAGATTTCAAACTTCCACAATTCTGAAGCCGTGTTCCAACCATGAAAGATCCCGTCTCCACAGCGAGTGTTAAAAGCAAGAATTTCATCCCTGACCTGGTAAGCGAGCACTTCTGGCATATCAATAAATTCAGGTAAGGAAAGAAGAATCCCATGGATAACTTCTCCGGTTAACTTACTCATAACCTCTTCCTCAGACAGGGCAGCGTCCGGGAACAAACACGACGGAAGTGAAAAACAACATAGGTCAAGACCAAGAGCAGCCCTTCCTGCGTCGTAGCCTTCTTCATTAACGACAAAACGAAAGAATTTTTCAGCCTCACCCAGTAATGTTGACGGTCCTTCAGACGGAACTTCAATACCACTGAAGACTTTATCGGTCCAGTTGGTAAATGGACTGGTGAAAACCCAACAAATTAAGGATAACGCCAGCTCTTCCTTAAACATACGTTCAGTGCCGGTTGTTCTGGAAAGTTGCTTTTGAGTACTCATGTTTTACCTGTTGCATGAAATTATTGATGTTATATAAACACAACCGGCATTTTATCTAATAGGTTTGAAAACACTAAAAATCGCAAATGCTGGTACCTTTCTGTTTTAAGAGATTTTCAAGGTAAAGTGAGGCGAGATCAATTGGCTGGTTCTCTTCAAGACAGGCTCGCACAAGATCTTCAATAGAGACCGAATCAACCCCCCTTCCCTGTAAAATTTCTTTAGCAGATGCCAGCGTTTTATGAACGCTTCGACTTAGTTGTAATCTGACTTGTGTGCGGGTATCAAAAAGACAATCTTCTGTGACACTTTGTGAAACGGTTCTACTCATTGAAAAATCACTCCATTTCTGGGATCGAATGAAAATTAACAGCTATAGATGTATCAGGTTTCCCATTTTCTACGATACTCAACCACGTACGCGCTGAGATTTGTTGTTCACAGACGAGTATGTAACCTGTTCCCTGTTGATGATGTAGCTCAAGAGCTTTTAGGATAGGCCCTGAATGAGGTCCGAGAGCATCACGCGTGTGAATAAGCGTTTGCTCTGGCAATACGTTGCTAAGCATAGACAGCAGAACATTACGCTCATCCTCATTATCCGACAAAACAAGAATTATACGAAAACCCGTTTTTATACGAAATCTGATCTCTGAAACTAACTTTCTTAATCTTAATTTATATATGACCAGGCGGAATCGAGTCATCAGTAAAGAAACCACTGTGAAGATAACGATTACTGCGCCATATTTTGACCTGTAGAACCACCAGTTAAGGCCTCCAGCAACTATCAGGATTAACATTAAAATTAAACTCCCATAGAAAAAAAGTGCTGGGTAGCGAGTTGTCTTTCCTTCAATTAGTGCTGAGGCAAATATCAAAATGGATATTCCGTAAATTACCCAGTCAAAAATACTTTCTCCAATCATTCTTTAGTGAACATCCTTAAAAGTGGAAATGTAGGTTTATGGGTTTATGCATTTTCCTGATGGCCTTGACAACCAAGGATTTCACAGAAATTGTCACAGTGTGAAGCTGTAACAAAGCGCTCTCCACGTTCGAATCGCTCAACCAAATCCTTTCTTACTTCACTTCCAGGTTTCTGGAAGATGTACTCAAGCTGGAGATCCTCGGCCGTAGAAAGTAGTCGTTCTATGCTGAAATCAACATGGTAAAAGCAAAACTGATTATCAACCGGGGGAAAGTTGCTTTTGGTACTGTTCTCGTTTTTGGATTTTAGTTCATTCATGAGCTCTCCTTGGTTGAGAACAGTATACAAATCTCTTTAGGGATTTTTTTTCGTTAATAGCACTTTTTTGAGTTTAAAGAGTATGTTCATACCAGAGCATTAGAGGCTACGAAAAGGATAATGGAATTAGAAAGATAGATTTTAAGTGGTGATGTAAGGTGGGATAGGTAGAAGAGGAGTAGACGCTTGTAAGCGAGGCAAAAAAAAGGCACGGAAACCGTGCCATAAGAGTATGTGAGAAAAAATCAAAATCAGGGAAAGAATCAAGCAGCTTGTGAAACTGAATCTCCAACTGCAAGATTTAAATTTCTTAGGTTATCGAAAACTTCAGATACTAAGTCATTACGGTCGTGGATTTTAATCCGCCCACCGGTTAACTCTGAAACATAAACGGTATGGCAGAGGTCAGTAACCACTTCGCCGTATTCATCAACGACTTCCAAAGATGCAATCATCGGAATATAAGAAGCCGCAGCATAGCTCTCATAAATACTTATTATGGAGTCATTGTTGCGTCGAGAAATTACCCTACCAGAAGGTAAAGCCTCATCTTCCATATAGCAATCAGATAGGTCCTCACAGAAGTCATTTTCTTTAAGTGAAATATTAAGGGTCAATTCACTGTTGATAGAGCGTGAATAAGAATATTCACTCAGTTTATAGCAAGCCAAACTAATATCACTAAAAGTTTCATAAGCTTTATAGAGGCTCGATGTTATAGACTCAGATACAAATGTTATTAGTCCAATAAAATGAGTATCCCAGAACTGTTGCAAAGCAAAACGGGCAATCATAACCTGACCATCAACCTGCATCAGTCTGTTATATTCATCCCGGTCATAACCTTTCGACTGAGAAACATCATTAGACATGCTAAGAACTTCACTACAAACATCATCATATTCAAAACGACTAGTTGCAAAGTGTTTTCCTGAAATTTCAAGGTACTGACCAGAGACTGCGTCAAACACCTCAAGAAAGTAACAGAGTCGCGATTTTAAAGATTCTCTGTTTAAAGCTTCTATTTCATTCTCAGAGATACTATCGACATATAAATCAACAACATTCTTGAGTTCAATAGCTTTGATATTACAGGTAAAAGAAAGCTCGTCACTTTGACAATGGCAAACACTTAATACTATATCCGCCTCATCAAAATCTATGCCAAGATAACTCAGAACTGCTCGGACATAGTTTTTATCATCAGATGAATGTGTCATATACACTACCTCGAATTTGAGAGGAAGTGCCCCAGAAGGGAAGCGACTTCCCCACTGGGTTAGATAAAAATTTGGTTAAGCTAAAAGAAGATGCCAGCGACAGATTTTACATTGTCATAGACAAGTGTCTTCAGCCAACCAAAGTTACTTTTTTGGACTGAAGCAAAAGGATCATTGAGACGCGTTACGAAAATCGTCAAAAGCTTCAGTTATTAGTAATGTGCGATCAGTTACTCTGTATCGGTCATTACTTTCGAGAGATACGTAAGTTGAATGCGAAGAATCACAGACAACACGCCCTCTTTTATTGATCAATCTTACTTCCATCATCACCGGCACATTGATAATTGAAGCAACATCGGTATAGAGGGATATGAGGGCATCATTGTCACAATATAACGCCCCGTTCCCATCAAATGTATCGTTAAACTTAATATATATATCTGGCATATTTGCCGGATAATCATCAGTATTGAAATCAATGCATAACTTTAAGTCATCATTAATACGGCGATTAATCTTATGCTGCCCTACACGTACAAAGCCATGTTCAACAGCTTTGATAATCCTTAAAGTTTCATTAAGACAATCTGTAATTCTTTTCTCGACAAATGAGATAAAGTCACCAAAGTCGGAATGAAAAAACTGTTTAAGTGCAAATTTCGCAACTAACACTTTCCCATCCACCTTCATTTTATCGAGATAAAGATTTCTTATAGCATCAGTAGAAGAATTAGCTTTAGATAACTCTTCACAGTCATTAATAATCATTGAAACAATATCAATAACTTTAACTGGGCTTAAAGTATTACTATATCCGCGAATATCAAACGTAAAAAATCCGAAATTCTTAAATACTCCAAGAAAATAAATTATTTTTTGTTTCAAAAGAATAGAATCGGAGTAAGATGCGTTGTGCTTTATTAGCTCAGATATGTAGAGATCCAACATACAATTTAAATTATCGATATCTACATCGTAATCAAAGGTTACTTTGTCGAACGAAGTATCAGATAATTGAACGGTTATATCGTCAGCGGAAACATTAAGGCCTAAATTTTGATAAAGAAAGGCACTAACAAATTCCACGTGGTCAGATTCTTTAAACATTTACACTACCTCATGACTAAAAAGGAAGTGCTTCCCACCGGGAAGCAGGTTCCCGGATGGGTTAGATTAATTATAAAAGAGTTCTTCAGAAGGTACATGCATTTCTGGTTTGAACTGTTTTAAGGAGTTGTTTATAGCTTTTCGATATAACCCTGAAGAGTGTGGCTTAAACATTTGATATTCCGTAACGAGCAGAGGAGACGTAAAGCATCCTAAGTTCACTAGTGAAATACTTGATGTTTCTTCACAAACATCTAATTCAGCGTATATCCGCCTCTTCATTACCCTGCCTGCTAAATAGCGACGAACATGATTTATAAACTTGTCCGCATCTGATATAGAATTAACTATATAATCAGATGTGACTATCTGATTAGATACAGTTTCAGGTATAGCTTCGGCTATTATTTTTACGTTCATTTCATAATCAACACTATGGAAGCAAGCAAGAATTTGTGGCTTCGCGCTTTCTAAAATCTTTTCAAGAACAGAAAAAATCAGAGAGAACTCGTTTAAAATTCGCTTTTGTATAAGTCCATGTAGATGTTTTATGAAAGGAGAACCGTGTTCAACAAGGCCTAGTATAAGATCCTTAGAGGCCAAATCTGAGCGGTAATAAACGTATTCTAGATTATCCCGGTTAAATCCTTTGAAAAGCAAATCAGGCTGCTCTGAGACCAGTCGTAAATGAGTTGAAGCTATAGAAACTTCAAAACGAAAGTTCGCGAGATTTACAGGACCTGCTTTTAATGTAGCCGCTTCGGAAAAATAAATGAAAAGAGGATGCAAATCATCGTTACCACTGTAAAGATGGTCTGCACCCTTAAGATATTTCACCAAATGAGGTAGAAAAGATATTACTGGAATATCAGCCACAAATCGAATATGCCGAAATGGTTTTGAATCCAAATATATATTTTCCACTACAGCGCCAACAAAACCCATTTTAACAAGAATAGATTCAACTAACTTTTGTATAGCATTCATTTCAATACCCTCTTAATAGAGGGATTTCTCCCATAGGGAGAAATCCCTATGGGAGAAAATAATTTTAATTAATAATTATAGCGAAGCGCATGTTCTTTTTCACTAAGATGGTTTTCATATTCCGACTTACCAGAACTTAAACACTCTTTGAAAAAGACCTTTGAAAAATTCTTCAAGTCACTTCGGTTATTAATTTCTTTGTCAGACATCAACTTAGCTGAGTGTGAGGTATCAACAGGCCCCAACCACCATTCATATTTAATATAAACACAATTGGTTTGTGTATGTCCATTTAGAAATCGTTTTGCATTTCTAAGTATTTTTCTACAACCGTTAAGGTCTGAAAGTAAGATATCTGGAGCAATGAGCTCTTCCAGAATATGACCAGGTAAGCCTTTCCTAAAAAGCTCAACATCGTAACTACAATACCAGTCACGATAATTAAAAGCTTTAATAAGTCTTTCAGGTGTATCCAAAGATATCTTATTCAGGATTTTTAATGCAAAGCATACAGCATCTTTTAACAACTCGTGCACCTCAACATTGATAAATGAGAAAAACGAGCTTAATTCTTTCTCTAAGGAATTATACAACTTACCGTAAATATCCTGAGAAAAAAGATACTGCAATCTTTCTTTATTATAAGTGCAATTCGAAATTGAATAGACTTCTCCTCTTTCGATTTTGCACCCTTCCCTTAAAACTATAGGAAACCTCAAATGGTTAACAAAGAAAGAATGATTCTTTCTTTGCTTCAAAGCATCTAATTGAAATTTCGTAATTTCCTCCAGATTTGCATCTTCAAAACCTGGAAAGGGAATATCACAGAAACAAGAACTATATGCTTTTGCTGATTCATACATAAACTCCAGTGAAACATCAGCATCAAAAGACATACCAGAGAACATGCCCTGCCCATTGTCTAAAAATGTAATGTTTTTAACCTGTATTTTTTTATGTTGAACAACCAAAAAGGCATTAATGATTTTTTCGATAATTTTCATGTGATCCTCTCTCAATAAAAAAAGGGATCACTCCCATATGGGGTGTGATCCCCACATGGGTATAATTTAATTAAAAATCTGTAAGACCTAAATCTTTATTTCTACCACAAACTGTAGAAGATATAAGACGTTTTACTCGCTTTCGAGCACTTCGGCCTGACGTATCTTTCAAGTACATCGGTAATGACAATGATGAAATTTGATTACTTCGCTTATGATGGCAGACTATATAGCCCTGCCTCCACCCCGAACGCACAAACTCACGGATGCGGTTAATATATGCCGAAGCTTGAGATTTTGTACTTATCGATTCAGAACACTTTAAGTTCTGTTCGATAGAGTAAAGCTCAGCCGCCATGAATTTCACCTCATACAGCTCATCGCCATAACTTATAGTTTTCAACAGCTCTTCCTTTTCCCGAATGAAAAATACTTGCTGCATTCCAAGGATCAGGTCATAGGCCTCTCGAAAGAGGTCGATAAGCTTATTACGAACATAAATCATAAACTCCTCAAAGTGCTGAAGCCAGAAATAAGCCGCATTACTTATTTGTGAATTGTGAGAACAAACAAGCCCTTTAGCAAGCTCGACCTCTTCCTCCCGAAAAGTAAAGTTACTTTTCTTAAACCGACTTTGTTCAAAAATGCTTTGATGCATTTCTATCCATACAGAAACAAAACCGAGGGATTCAAATTCTTCGTTTAACAAATGTAAACTTTCGAAGATTTTCTGAATTTCGATCCCGATGTCATATGACAGTGGACATTCTTTTATAGAATAAACATAACCGGGTAGGAAGTGAGATAAATGCTCAGTTCGCAAATATAAACTGAATTTAAGTTCTGTCAGTGGTTGTTTCAAAGATAACTTAGATGATTCGCTTATATTTACTGGTTCAACGCCATTTCTAATCAAAATAGCTTTTACCAGGTCCGTAGCTAACTTCATACAGCCTCCATTCGTTATTGAGGCCTCCCTGATGCAGGTTGGCCATCAGGGAAAATATGTAAATCAATTAGCAATCAATCAGACCGTTGCCATGACATTGTCAATGTATCTGACAAGGGATGGGCGGTCGTCCTGTAAGGCAAAACGGCGAAGGTCATCAAGATTATACGCAGGAAGATAATCAGCGTAACCTCGAATACGAAGGTCCTCAACCACAACTTTTATATACTCAAATCGTCCAAGATTCCCTTTTAATGGGGGTTTTCCTGGACTAGACAGCATATCGTCTGCTTGCTCCCATGTGATTTCTTTAGCTTCACCACTATGTAGATCAAGATGGACATATATGAATGACTTATAATCTCCACGGCAACGAAGATAATATTTCGGATAGAAATATTTGTCACAACGCAACAAACACGTTCCTGAAGGACGAACTACGTACAACAGGTTTCTGTCATTTTCTAATATGCTATGTTTCAAAATCGTTATATCTATCTCATTATCATGCAGCAAATAGCATGACGATGGTTCATTGACGATGCGCGATTTTATAACAGCAGCAAATTTATTAAAAACTTCGTTAATTTGAAAATTCATTAAAATGCTCTCCGATGTAAAACGACGAGCATCACCATAACGGTAATACTCCCGTTATGGGTTTTAATAGTTTATGGAATAACCATGTCATACAACCGACCATAGCCAGTAGTACCGCACATTTATTTAACTGAGCAAGCATCTCAGCCGTGAAAAGACCTTAAAGGCAGGTAATTATCACGAAGGAAAGCGGTTATCTTATCAATACAATTTTAAAATATAATATTGATAAGATAACCCCCCCCGCAAAAAGCGGGGGAGTTATCGTTGTTACAGCTGATTAAGACATTCAGGAGCCCAGTGAATCGGGAATCCATCCTGCCCTGTTAACTGGAGAACATCGTTCCAGTCGATACCCTTTTTCCCATCAGGAATATCTTGTGCTGGTTCGAAGACTTCAATTGTCAGCTTTGATGCGGGATATCGTTTAGCCAAAAACTCAACCATGCGGCTTTGAAGTCGCTGAGCAGCTTCAATACCGGCACGAGTGCCTTGTGAGTTAGCAATATCCTTATCCGCCCAGATATAAAAGTTTATAGATTTTACATCCGGCGGAGGCAGTAAAAAATCAGGAACAGTAACGTTTTCAAGGCACCATGCGGAGCTGGCTGCCCAGCATGGTGTTGAAGTCGCTTCTACAACAGAAAGCGCGTTCTCGATCCCTTCAGCCACTCCCAGTGTCCAGGTCGAACTACCTGAATCATAGTGAGGGTCAAACAACTGAATTGAGCCACCTGTCATATCGGCAGGAGGCTTCATCATCAGCTTTGGATTTTCTACAGGTGCCTTATCACCATTTTTGTCTACGTATGTTCTATGAATAGTCAGAGGCCGACCTCGGGTGTCACGATAGATCGCAATCATTCCCGGATAGATAATCGATTTCTGCTTATCTTTATCCCAATAGTAGATCCGGTTATTAAAGCCTAAATCCTTTGGTAAGTGACTCAGTAAGCGGGAGATCCCACGATTACGGAGGTACAAAGCAACAGGAGTATTAGGCTTGATTTCACCGGTATAGTGATACATCACATCAAGTTTTCGCATTCGCTTTGCCACTTCCTCTCGGTCAAGAGTTTCTGTGGCACGAACTGCTGATTTATAGCGTCGTTCATTTTCAATGTCGGCGTCAGTTAACGGAGCATGCAGATCCATCCCGAAAAAATCTGAGAGAATCTTTTTGCAAGTCTGCGTTTTACTTAATTCATAATATTTCGCCAGAACATCAATTCCGTCGCAAAACTCATTTACCGGAAAGTCATTATGGATCGCACATCCGGTATAAAGGTCTTTTTGTCGGAAACGAAACTTCGATTTCCCTGCGCCAGTAAACGGGCAAGGAACCTGGCTCGGGGCTTTTGCACAAGCGTCTTTGAAAGCAGGTATTCTTTCGAATATATACTTCCAGCCAGACACTTCAGCAATTCGAGCATGAACGAGTTTAATAAAGTGTTCAGATACTTCCTGTGGATTACGACGAAGAGCCGGGGATGCATAAGTCATGATGATCTCTCTTATCTGGCATTGTGAGTTTCTCAATGCCTTCTGCGGTGCAGAAGACAGGGAGAAACCCACAACGCAGAATTTAAGAAAGAGGGCCCGGGGGCCCTCAACATTTATGCTTCAGTCGTGAAGCCATTATTCTCAAGACACTGTATGTAGTTATCTACAAGTAACGCAGCCTGCTGGCTATTACCCTCCGCTATAGTGACTTCGCGGAAGATTCTTTCCTGAGGGCTATCATTGCTTATAACTTCACCAACACGTCCGAAAATACGGACTTTATGCATCGCACCGACTTTTTCATGTTCTACACGGTAAGTTTTTATCTGAGTCATATTTTGCTCCTTATTCCTTCATGGAGCAAAAAGACCCACCGGGGCCTTTTGCCCCGATTGGGTAGAGTTTATTAAGAAAGTATTTGATGAACTAGCTTACTGACTTCAATAGACAATAAAGAAGTATCATCAACTGTTACGAAAGTGTCCGTTTCAAAACCAATTATTTCATCAGTCTTAATACCAACACCAACGATTTCTATTCCATTACATTTAGCCTTTTCCATAACTTCGCCGATAGTAAATTCCGATTTATTCGGATAACCATCAGTTATAAGAAAAATTATTTTCCTATCGAATTGGCTGTCAAGTAACAGATCAACAGCTGCCATTAAAGCCGATCCCGTAGGGGTATAATAACCCTTACATCCAAGAGTGAATTTCGATAGAGATTCCTCAACGCTTTGATCAAACGTTTTGATAATCTCAAATTCACTTTCCTTGAAGGGAAAGACTATATTGGAGACATGCATTTTTGACAAACTTTCAGCGGCCATCGATAAAGCAAGATCTGACTTAATGGCATGAATATATCTTTCATCATTAGCCATTGACGCTGAAATATCACGAACTAATACGAGGCCAACATGCCCTCTATTTTTAGATTCGCTTTGAGCTCTGAAGACATCACGAACTCCCATTGGTGACAGAATTAATCGATTTCCATCGAAGGTAATTCCACGCTCATGAGTTTTGTTTCGGCCACGCATTTTAACCTGCTGTAAAACAGACAAGTCGCTACCGATTGAATGACTCAGAGACAAAGCCTCATTGTAAACATTCAAATCGATAAGGAGATCAGGGATATCCCATTCAGAAGCACCGAATTCGGCTTTCACGTCATCGGATACTTTTGATGCAATACCTTCAATCTCTTCAGCCAAAGCATCGTGATAATCTTCGCTATCCTCATCACTGCCAAGAAAGGCATCCAACAAATCTGCCAGTATCTCCCATTGAGCCGATGAAAAGTTACTTTCATCTTCAACGTTAGTCGAACTGGCTTCATCTGATTCACTCTCGGAAGGGTTAATCGCATCAGTATCGTCTTCAATAATGTTATCACCTGTGGGATTGCCACCGGTGGGTTCATTATTTCCCTCGTTATCTTCAGCAAGTTCTGAAGGCTCAGAACATCCCTCTTGAGCAAGATCAGAGTTATCGGAAGTATCTGCCTGACCTTCACTATCGTCCTCAGAATCATCCTCACGACTATCAGTCGACTCAAGCGATTTATCTTCTGATTCGGTATCGGTATCGGTATCGGTCTCGGATTCATCATATGCCTCCTGCTCCTCCTGCTCTGTCTGCTGCTGTTGTTCCCTTGCCTCATCCCGCAGTCTCTCTAAAAGAGCCAGGGTCTTACGAGCAAGGGATTCACAGCCCTGAGTATTTTCACAACCAAGAGCATCATGAAAAATTTCCTCAACATCAGAAATTACTGGAGAAAGTATCTTTTGGGCATAGTCAAAAAACGGATCGAGTGTTTCTTTGTGACCTGCCTGCTGAAGGACTTTTACTCGCAATGAGTTAAGCAGATACCACTCAATAAATAGGACAGGATTTTCCGGACGAGAAGATATATCAGGAGTCATCCTTCCGGCTTTAACCATCAGTGCGTAAGTGGCTGCAAGCCGCCGCTTTGCATCCGGATAATCGTTACCAACCTTCTCTTCCATCTGTACATCATCGAACAGATTTATAAGCCCGGTAAGACGTTTTGCCCTGCTATAAGCTTTACGTTTCTCAGCGAGGCTCTCAAACTCTGCATTCATTCCGTCATCGAAGCGTGTAAACCCTTCAGATGACTTGAGAACACTATTAAAGGCGTCACTGTAAACCTCGCTGTCGGTATAGCGACCATGACCAGCTTCATGACAGGTAAAACCTTCAATCAGACTGACAAAGTCATCATCGCTATAATCGCCGTTTGGTAAAACACAAACTTTATTTACAGGATCAAAATACGGTCCTTTGGTATTGTCGTCTATTACAACTCTTACATCGCCTAAGCCGCTAATGACTTTTGCTATATTCTGTAAACGCTTAATATGGCGCGGTGATGATTTAAGATCTAATTTCATAGAATACCTCTTTATAAAAAAGGGGTACTCACCCAGATGGTGAAGTACCCATCTGGGGTTTTTAATAAAGCAAACAGTTACCAGCCTTTGAGCTCGATATCAAAACCATTTTCAACATTGTCTTCCTGTTGCGAAACTGATTTCTCAGGTTCAGCTACAGGATCAGTGTTTGAAAACGTGCTGTTATTTATATCGTTCTCTACGACAGGTTCAACCTGGAACACATTTGTTGAATCTAAAATAGCTTCAATACCTGTGTTCTGTAGCGCGTTCGGTTCTGTTTGTGAGCTTTGATTAAATGATCTGGTAATAGATTCCAACCAGTCAGTAACCTTTTGCTCTCCTGAAATAATACGCTTTAACATTGAAGCATCACTCATGAAATAAAACCACTGCTGTAACACCGCAACGTCGCGAGGTTCAGAAATGGCACCTTTAGGTAAATTATTCATTATGTGTTTTATAGCTTCTGCAAGTACTGCCGCCTCTTTATGTATAAACATGAAGCTAATGATCTTATTTTGCATTTGCTTCAGTCGGTCAATAGTACTTGAGCGCAAATTGTTATTTTTGCTAATTTTTTCATAAACCTTCATTGCTTCTTCTGCCAGATCTGTTATCAATTGTTCCTGATAGTAGTCCTGGGTTTCATCACCTTCAACGCTAATAGGCGTAAAAGGAATAAAGTGAGCAATATTAAATCTAAAGGATTTTATGAAATCATCTTTAGTTAATTTCAACTGATCAATCAAAGAAGACATTCTTGGGCTTCTATTTTTTTCAGCCTCAATATGCATCTCATAATTGTCTACAACGTTTTGAATACCTGCCTGAAACTCTCGTTCAATCTCTTGGGCCCCTTCCAGAAACTCTTCCATACTGGATACTGGTAAAATCCACATATTGCTATAGCGGATGCACAAGCGTGAGCAAAGAGTTGATATTCTGCTGGTAATCGTACTTTTGAAGCTAAGGGCTTTTATGTCAATCCAGCGTACTTCGCTTTTAGATACGCTTTTTTGATCCGTAATATCATCTCCATCATAAGACAAATCGATTTTATCGGTTCGACGCGATCCTTGACAGCCACTTATTTCAATTTTTGTTATAACTGCACCTTCCAGTAAATCTGGATATGATTTTGCAAAATTCTCAGAGATTTGTTTTGCAGATACTTTGTTAAGCATTGAAGTATTTAAAGTCATGGGTTTCTCCAAAAAAAAGGGGAAACCCTCCCCAACGGGAAAGATTTCCCGATAGGGTTGATATTAAAGCTTCTCTGGTGAAATTAAAAGAATACCGGGAAACTCAGCAACAACATCATCATTGCCCATTGCTCCCTGATACATATAACCTTTTAATTCCATTTGTTTAATCAGACCTTCCATATTTATTTTACCATCATGATAAAACAATAAAGAATAGTCGTTATTCAGTTGCATAAGTCCAGTAAAATTAGTTCCGTTTTTTGCTATAGCAATGGTAGCAGCACCATCCGTACTTAAAAACGCACTAAATTCAAGATGGGATAACTCTGAGATACAAATATCAGAGGTTTCATAACAAATCCCATCTAACTCGACTTTTTTGCTGTGAAATACTCCAGCGATTTATCCTTGTCTTCGCCAAGAGAAAGATCTATAGCTTGAAGAACAAGATCGACCACATGTAAAGGTAAAGCAGAAGCAAAAGCTATTTTGAAAGTGTCAAGAAGACTAAAGGTTTTTAACGTCATCGACGTGCCAACCCAAGCTACTAATTGACGAATATCCATCACACTGTCTTCTGTACCAGAGTCATTTACTGCAATCGCTACTCTTACGAACTTCTCAATGACCTGAAAAGGCAAAGAGCTATATCGTTTAGTAAGCACATTGGTTAAAGCAACTTTGTCGGGCTTCTCCATTTCAACTATCAAGAACCGCTTTATAAAAGCTGCATCTTGACGTTGAGAAGAAACGAACCGGCGAGCGCCTCCACTCATGTTTGTGTTTGCAGTACCAATAAATCGCGTGTAGCCATTAGCAGTTATAACCTCACCACCATTAGCACTGAGTGACCAGGGCTTACGTTCAATGGGCATGTGAAGTTTTGCTGCCGTATCAGGATCGATTTTGTCCACTTCATCCAGAAGAATGAGGTGACCATTACGAAATCCCGTTACCAAATCGCTGTGTACAAAACCTGTATTACCACCATTAAGACTGCGCTCACCTTCAAGCTCATCAACTCGAATATTGCTGTTGATCTGCTTAATTGTCAGCGGCCAATTCATCATGTGGCTAATGTACATTACCATTTCAGTCTTGCCAGAACCGGACTCACCTTTAAGACACACACTTAAATCTATATCCGGACTGATAAGCAGTTTAACCACTTGTTCAAGTATTCGGGGATTTGGTATGTAGTCTTTGTTCAGCGGAGCTCGATACGAGGTTTTAGTTTTGAAAACAGGCACAGCCATCTTTGGATCCATTTCTGGAATACCAAAAAGGTCCTTTGCTAGAACTAAAAGATACTCACCTTTATCCACATAATGTTTTAACTTTATAACATCCGGGGAAAGAAGAGCTTCTAATTTTTCATAAGCATCAGAAGATGTTTCATTTAACTTCATAGCGGCATTAGACATTTTTAACTCCGGTAAAATGCAAACACCGCCCTCTGGCAGATGTTTGCCAGTGGCATTTTATTTGAGATTCATTTGGCAAATAGTTGCCATCAGTTTCCTGATTTGAGGCACATTATAACCAAGATGATTTCCCACTATTTCAAAAGCTTCAGACATGATCCATTCAAAATGATTTTCGAATATTGGATTGATTTCTAACTTGCCAAAAGCGTTTCGTTTAGTTAACAGATCACATGAAACAAGCTCGTCAAACAACTCTAATGTGGATTTAAAAGCTTTTATGTAAACATCCATAATTTCCCTGTCAGTCCATTTAACAGCCAGTTTTTTTTCTGACATTAAATAATCCTGATCAAAGAAGATGTCCCAGCCCATATCGTCATTGCAATCATGCAAAATGATTTCATCATCATTCCTGCATTCAGCTAATTTCGTGTTTTCACTAATCGAACGATGCGAATGATAATAGAGCCATGATTTTAATTCCGCTCTAAATTCACATGCATCAAGTCCATGACATAAACAAGTGTATTCAAATGATTTTGACATATACCACCGTGTTTCAGCTTCTAAAAGTGGATTCACTGTGATATTACCATTGTCATCTTTGAAGAATAACTTTCTCCTCAACACTAGTTCTTTAATGATTTCCAAAGACTCTTCCATAGCGGATAGAAAAACAACATACACATCCTCAGGGGTCCATTCTATTACCAGACCACCCAAATCTGGGTTATATTCTTCAACCGTATATAGATAATCTGTTTCTGCTGCAAAATTAATTGTATGCAAAATCTGATTTTTAAGTAATTTGGATTTTTCATAAAGGTGATTTTCACGCCTTTCAGAATCATAATTTATCTCAGAAATGTTACTTTCTTCTGATTTAAAGTTTAATCCGGACGTGTAAGCATCATTTAAATGCTCTTTGGGTGAATCAACTATTTGCGTTATTTCATCTTCATCTATATCGAGTATAGAAAAAAAACTAAGTTGATTACTACTTATTGCAGTAGCCCTAAATTTTTGTTTCATGGGGACTCCAAAAGGAGAAATCCCATGAAGGGATTTCTCCCCTTTAGGGTGGGTTTAATGTCAGATCTGATTAAAGCTACTTTGTCCAAAACCTTTTAGAGGTTTAGGTATGTGAGCCAACTTACTTGTTGCTACCACTCTCATGTAGTCAAGAGGATGTTCTCTCCCTTCAATCATAATAGTATCGACAACAATATAACCGGAGACCATCAACTCATCACCCTGATTTATACCAGTGAAACAGGTTGAATACATTTCAGGCGACACCTTGATTTGAACTGAAAATTCTCTCTCAGTGATTTCACCATCAACTTCTGTCTTCATCCTATTTTTGAGCTTTATTAACAAACCTATACTCTGGTCAGTCATTTTTTTCTCCACAGCACTGATAACTATCCCGGACACTTTTACTTCATTGATATATTCAAGATATGACATTTTCCGCTCCTCGATTTGTTCAAAGAGAAGCCCCGTTAGGGTTCCCCCTTAACAGGATTAAATAAATTTATTAGTTACATACATGAACGTGCAGACTACCAAACAGGCAATTCCGGCAATATGTAACCAATTTCTTGTTGGTTTAGTTGGTGCAATCGCTAAAGAGTTCTCCAACTTCTCTGTTACAAGACGTCGATTCTCTGCTTTAGCCGCATCATCTAAATATTGAGTTTCACGCTTAGCGAGAGTCTCAATTTTCGATTTTATTGCATGGTCCCATCCTTTAGTTTCAAAAACGCTTAACTCACTAAAGGTGTGCGTCATGAGATCTTCTGGGAAACCCAGTTTTTTCATTAACGGACGAATGGTATCATACATTTTTTCTACATTTTCGTAGTGGGCCTTTACTGCGACATCAAAACGCTTACGTAAAGTTAATTTTTCACGTTTGCAAATGATGTCCGAAACCCAATTTATTAACTGCTCATTTTTGAGTTCACTGGCTTTTTCAAGTGAGTAATCCAGATTATCCACGTCAAGAAATGAATTTAATCCGTATTTTTCAAACTCCTCAACAAGATATTTATCCAGTTCAGTTAAGCTTTTAAAAAGTGGTACATCTGGGGAAGCTTTAAGAAGCTTATAAGCTCCTTCGAAATCAATTTTCTTGACCACGAGCTCCACAACATCCACATGATAATAGCTTGAATAAGCAGAAAGCTTTTCGGCCAACAAAGACACAGGCTTAAGAGACTTAAGTTCAATGATATTTGGGCCGTCCTCATTCAAAATAACAATCAGTTCATTATCACGTTCTGTATATTTCATCAGAACTTCTAAGAGCTGTTTGTTTAGCGCCTTATCCATCTCTGGAATAATTTCACTAAAGGTTTGATGAAGGGCTTTACTGCGAGCTTTATTTTTAGACATTTGGGGTCACCTATATATAGTAAGAAGGAAGAAACAATTTTTTGTTTCAACACGAAGGCAAAGCCTGTCATTCATCTCCCGTAAGCTATGAACCGCCTGATTTATACTATCTGGCATTAGAAGTACGCAACAAAAATAGCTCCAGGAGGAGCTAAATTAGTTACGGTTTGGTAAATTCAGATTGCCTTTTTCAGGCATGGGAAGTGCACCAGCGACAAAGGTGACATTTTGCCGGTGGTGTCTTACAGCTTGTTTAAGCTGGCCGCTTTTCACGGCTAAATCAACGCTTAACGCGAAAGTAACTTTAAGCAAAGTTACTCAAATTTGGGAGCTGATATTTAAGCTCATTGTTTTTATACTATAGCTTTAAGCATAAGTAAATGCCCATATCGAATTATTCTGTATAAACTGGAGAAATTCGAATATTAGCTGCTTCTTTTATCTTTTCTTCACTGCATTCTCTTAAAAAGAAAGAAGGATCACCATACCACATTACAAAAAGTTGCTTTTCTGCACGCGTAAATCCAACATAAAGCAAACGTCTTTCTTCTTCTATTGCCTCCTCCCCAACTGATCTTTTACTTGGTATCTGATCCGCATTACAACTCATTATTATTACTTTATTCCACTCAAGACCCTTTGAACCATGCAAGGTTGATAGGACTACTTTCTCTGGGCTGTATTCCTCGTCCTTCTTCCTAGGGCCTAATGACATTGCAGCAGCACGATTGATCATATTCATCCAACCAGTCTTTTCTGCCCACTGTTTACAAGTGTCTAAAGCAATTTTTGTTAAGGTTGCTGTACCTTTATTACTCCTCATCTTGATTGACGACGATTCCATCCATTTCGTAAGGTTGGCGAAACGTTTTGCTATCTCAACTTTATCAGTACTTTCCTGGGTAAAGCGCACGAAGTTTGAATGTAATGTTTTTGTTTCGAGAGAACTGTCCTCCGGGATGGCAAGGTCGCCAAAAGTAACTTTTCTTCCTCTCATACTCAATGCCACATCATCCAAAACTGATTCCTGTTCTCCAAACAATGCCAATACTCTCTTCATTAAGCGAGGATCATTTGATTGTCGGAAAAAGGCCATAAGGCTTAACACATCGCTTGTTTCTTTTTCATCCCAGAATGATTTACCTCCGTAACGAATTACTGGCTGTTCGATCAAACTTTCTAGCTCATCCAAGTGAGCATTATTGCGGCTTAGAATTGCCCATCCATGTGGATCCTGATTTATAAGGCTTAAAATACCCTGTATCTGTTCCTCCATATCTACATATGAACGAAAAGTGACCTTTCCTCCTCCCTTTTTTGCCGAGCGTAACTCTTTGGCATAACGGTAAACATTCTTTCCTATCAGTGCTCCGGCCACCTCTAAAATTTCAGGTTCACACCTAAAGCATGTGTTTAAGTAAAATATGTTAGGTCTGAAGTGTTTTTCAAACTGTTGAAATATTTTGACTCCTCCTGAGGATCTGAAGGAGTAGATGGCCTGATCATCGTCTCCAACTATACTCGTATAGACTCCAGCTCTTGTATGCAATGCTATCCATGAGAATTGTATAGAGTCAGTATCCTGAACTTCGTCTACTATCAAATGTGTCAAATCTAACGTGCGCATTTTTCCCGAATGCATTTGACCGACAACAAATTTTGAAAGAGCATTGAGGTCCGCCACATGGTCTTTCTGGCATAACGCCTGATAGGTATTAAATAAATGGATCTGTTGTCTGTTATGCCGAACTGAAATCACATCCGTATCCATTTCTCTGCCGATAGCATCAATAACGAATTCAGCTTCAGCAAACTTCATCGTTACACCGGATTCTTTCAAAGCCCGGTGAATGACAGATCTCTGTGCTGGCCCTATCAACATCTTTCCCGGCCAGCGAATCATGTCCAGTTGCTTCTTAACGAGTCCGTGAAAAGTATCCACCAGCACCCGGTCAAGATCCTTCTTGCTCAATCGCTTTTGTAACTTTGCTGCAAGTGCGTTTGTTGCAGCGCGAGTAAAGGTCACCATCCCGATTCTTGCATATGGATACTTTTTGAGAATCGATATAACCGCTTCTATCATGGTGAATGATTTGCCTGATCCAGGCGCTGCTATCACCATATTGTTTGCGCTAGCATTCTCGATAACAGGTCTTTGCTCTTCTGTTGGCTTACCCATTTCAACCTCATTACTTCGTTTTAATAATTATACATTTTTATAAAAGCGCTTTTCTTGTGTACTGCTGGTTCTACTGGAAATCACTTTTTTTCCTTTTTTATGCAATCAGGTTGTTTGTGAAACGCGTGACTATGGAATAATGGTTCCATCTCCAAAAGACATTACAAAAAGGGCTTTAAATGAAACTTTTACGTTTAGTATCTCTGGTCTCTTCTGTCGTCATTGGTTTTTCCCTATCGGGTTGTGCCGGTGACACCGGCACTACGCCAGGCACCGCTCTGAATGCGTACAGTCACGGCCAGTACTGGCATGCTAAAGCAAATGATTCTGTCGCCAAGAATGCCTATTCGTTTGCTGGTTTCGACGTTAATTTTAAGGAGCAAGAGGTTACTCCTGGAGGGGATGCCGACAACTTTCTTTCTAAGTATCTCATCAATAGTTCGATGGGCTACGTAACAGGCGGTCTAAAAGGTTTTGGGATCATGAGCCTCGGCTCTTTGTACAGTTCTTCTGACGCCGAATACATCCAGGTCAATCAATACCTAGTGTTCGTCCCCAATCCAAAAAAATTGCCTTACAATGATGAAAGTTTGGTACGTGAAGGAGCTAAGTATGTTTTTGAGCATACAAAAGCAACTCAGGCCTCATTTGGATACAACCCTGAAAAACAGAAAGCAGCTCTGGCCACATGTAAAATTGATATGGCAGTCGTCAATAAATGGAGTACCTGTGATCTGCCCTCTAAGCCTGATGCTGATGTTTTCCCTACAGATTCAATGTACAGCTTTCAGGCGATTCGCCCCGCAACAGGAACCGAAACTCCTCAGCTAAACCTTCCCGCTGGTGATTACGCTGTAATTCGTTATGTGTTCATCCCATTTAAAGGAAACGAAACAAGCGCTGATTTTTCGGGTATCATTTTCCGTTCTGATAGCCCAAATACAACAACTCCAGGGGGTGTTGCAGCCTCCATCAACGGAAAAGATTATTACCTCTTTACCGGTGAATACGGTAAAAAAGGCTTCCCAGAAAAAACATTGAAAGCCAAGTAATTAAAAAAGGGGCCTAACGGCCCCTTCTTCAATATTTCGGCAACTGCTTGCCCGTAACCGGATCCAGCGTAGTTGAACCTACCTCACATATGGCCGGTCGAGGTAAATAGCTACAATCTACATTTTCCTCTTTTATAGCCTGAGCATTTTCTTGTCTGGCCTTTATCATATTTTCTTCACCGCCCATTGCTTCCTTGGTACGTTCTGATGGAAGTTGATAGTTCTCATTCTGGAATGGTAAGTTTTCCACAATTGATTCTTCGGAGAATTTTGAATATTGATCAGGAACTTCTCCTACCTGAACTGCATCATTAATCCACTCCGTCAGATCAATTTTATCGAAATCCAGTTGCTGTATTTGCTTTATTGATAGCCCCACGCAATTAGAGGCGACAGGGTCTATTCCTAATTGCGGATAAGCTTGTTGCATAATAACGCGTGACAACATGGAATTATAACAGCACATGTCTGTTGCTTTTTTAACGCATTTCTTTGTGAAACCAACATTCAGATATTTGACGCATCGTTCCGTATCTAATGTAAAACAGGATTTTTGATTCTTATGAATAGAAGCTTCCATCTCTTTCTGGTCGCATGCTACCAACATTTCTAAAAGCATTTTAGTGACCTGATAGGCTGTATAAATCCAACCGATCACGTTTAATGCAAGCATAAAGTTTTGAACCGCAGCCGAGAAGACAACCTCTCCTCCGGTAGTAGCAACGTTCTTAAAGACAAAGTCTCGAACTGTATCTGGTAGCAATTCGTAGGCTTTCTTCATTGCCATCTGCTTAAGCTGACCTATACCGAAGCTGGACATTGTTTCCTGTGCCAACTGGCCAGCACCTCCTGCCCCTCCAGAAGTTGCGGAAGACCCAACTGCCCTGCTTAGATTACCAGCGACGTTTTCATATACGCTCGTTAAGGAGCTCGTGACATTGTTCCACATTTGCCCTACTGTTTTACCAGCTGATGCAGTCCACTCACCGACCGCATTGGACATAGAAGCCCATGTACCTGTATCACCGCCGGTCCATTTTATTAGCTGAGCATTAACTCTGGTCCAGTTAGTGTTTCTGATCATAGATCCGGCAAGCATGATACCTTCAAGTGCTCCTGCGGTTCCCTGCGGTGCTTCGCAGCAGTCCGTCTTTGCCAGGCCATTTACAAAGCCTACTGAACGACCACACCATTCAGGTTTTCCTTCAAAGACAGAACAGGAATTGGCATCGTTAGGGTCTTCGCATTTGGCTTCGCCCTGCATGTACTGAACCATGTTTGAATAAGCCGCAACTTTTCCAAAATCGTTGTTCTCTTCCTTTGGCCCAGTTTCGCATGTTCCTCCAGAACATGGGATCATGCCAACACAGGCATTTGTAGAAGATTCAACCTCACGAACTACATCCTTACCTCTGTCACAGGTGTATTTCTGTTCATACATGTAGCAGCTGTTAGTGCCCTCATCGAACCAACCCTCTGCACATGTTTGTTTATCGAGTACACATGCTGCATCATTTTTATAAGAACTACATGCATCAGGCATACTCTTAATTTCTTCGTAGTTGTAACAGAGGTCCTTTCCATTAGCGTCTTTCATAATTTTCCCACTGGCGTCATAAGAGCAAATCTTGTCTTTAGCCAATGGATCACAAAAATAGCCTTCAAGGTTAGTCTTCCAGGTAAGAAAGCCTTTATCGCCTTCATACAGCGGCTTTGCCATAGAAAGCACGCTTTCCGGAAGCCGCTTCGTGCCAACATCCATATCTTTAAACCGATCGAAACGGCAGAATGTATTTGGTGTTTGTACAGCATCGTAACAACCAGCTGGTTCCTGGACGTGCTTATCTTCGAGCTTCATATTTTCAAACGTCAGCTCAACCTCAAAGTACCCTTCACCTCCCCCACCAACCCAGACTCTGGATGCCATTGTCACTTCACGATCAGGTTCTTCATAAACTGATTTTCTGACCTTTTCAGTTACATCGTATACTTTGTCGAGTTTCCACGATTTTTTTAACTCCCAAGATCCCTTTGGAGCCGGATAGTCACTTTCTCGATATGCACCATCTATGTGAGCAAAAATCTGCGTGCCATCAAGTGTTACCCGCATGTGGTCATCCCACTCCGCGTTAACAATCTTTGCTGAGGCCAATTTTGCATCCGGATGGAATTTTAATGTCAGTTCGTTATCAAATACCCCGTCACTCCAGTAGTTGTCATCACGGCGACCAAACCATATACGCACACAATTATCGCCGCACATCGACATGTCTCCGTTTCCGCCTGAAATGTATACAGGAACAGAGAAGTCACGAGTTATCGTGCAGCTGCTGAAGTTATCTTGCTTAGGCGAGTTACAGTAGAACTCTTTGTAATCAGGATAGTGTGTGGTTACTGTTTTTTTGGAGGTCTCAACATTACAGTTCTGAAGCCAGTTTCCAGTACCAGCAACAGCATTGGTTATCTCATTTCTCCCCGCAGTAAACATGGGATCGTTAGGCTTTACAGACGATGCCGGGTTGTCCTTGTTAGCATTTACGAGGGTGCGGTAGGCAACGCCATCATAACTTTGAGCATCAAATAACTGGCTTTTCCGATTCTTTATATCGTTAACAAAGCCATCCTCATCCCCATAACGATCTGCGGCGTTGAACTTTATATCGCTGTGCTTTTGCTCTGAGCTGAAAATCTCTCCCGTATTTGTTTTGGTTCCAGGAGTAGTATTGGGATTACTGCTTATACCAATGTTGCCATTAGCATCACGAGAGAGCAGCTTTGCCCCTTCCTTGGTGTAGTTTGAATTGATTGTCCCTCCAGACATACTCGGCAGTTGTACGGCGCTACCAATAGACTTTCCATCGGATGCGGCATTTTTCATGACACTTTCATTAGAGTTCCCTGCCCCATACTTCCCGAGATTAAGATTAGCGGATTCGGCTTTACCCACGTATTTCTCGGTGATCTTCCCACTGACATTCTCGCCTGAATCCGCGTTCTTGTATTTCTCCACAATGTCCTGAGCACTGGTGGTTGCATTGCGATTTGCGTTAGGATTTGCAAGGTTAAAATTATTTTCGAGCTGGTCAAATATAGCGTCAGCAGCGTAAACACGTGGTGTCATTACCATGTTTATGAGTGTGACATAAAAAGCCCAACTCATAGTATTGGCAACCATTGATGCAATAATCGCTGAGGTGATTGTTTTTCTAAGTTTCACTTATTTTCTCCTTAGAAATCAAACGCCTGGAACGTAGCGAACACAACAGTCATTGTAACGCCACAACATATAGACATAATTATCGTTGCCTATTTTTTTGCGCCCACCTTTAAGGGTTGACCAGTCGTGTACCGAATCACCAAGACGATGACAGCAATCCGGTCCCTTCGCCTCAGGAGTAGGGAAAAGCATTGAAAGCCGATACTGGGAACGTGGTGTAAAGTATTCCCACGTTTTCTCACACATTGCGTCTGCTCCCATCGTTCGCATCAGCATGCCTTGGCGATGTAGTTTTGTCAGAAGACGCTGGGTAATCAGTGAACTCGTCCTTACAGCGTCATCATTTGCGTAAATGTGGCCGGTTAATGGGTAAAGGTTGCCATCGCATCCGGCACAAAAGTATGCAGCGAGATTATCCTTTCCTGCTGTTACTGCTACACAGTCAGCAGCGCACACCATTGAGGCAATTGGGTTTGCAAAAACTACTGCCTCGGGATTCAGGACGAGTGTAAGCAGATCACTTTCCCACATAGGGTCCACTTCGCTTATATAGGTCAGGCTGGCATCTATATAGGGTTCAGCAGTGCACTCGCCAATAATCAGTAATTTGAGCATTGTCATGATTGGGAACTCCCAAAGATGAACATCGTAAAATCCGGCTTCAGTTGCTGTCATTGGCTGATTAGTGTTGCTTTTACCAATATCAAACTGCGATTTTTGAAGCATCGTGCCTTCAAGAAAGGGGCTGCACCAGGGGCTCTTTACAACTTCTACAATCTTCACCGGCTGAAAGAAGCTCAATTGCCAACCTATTTCCGGTACGCCGTTCTGATCTGTGCAGTAGCAACCCGGACGTGAAGGTGCAGCGCCTTCTGGAGCAGCCCCTATGCCCATTATCCTCATGGGAAAAATGCAGCTCCAACAGATATTCTTAATCAAGCCCTGCCACACTCCAGCTGACTGACACATAGCCCCAGGGACTCCAGCATCTGCTGCCATAGCCATACCAGGTATAGAAAGCGAAAGCATAACTGCTACAATGAACTCTAAAAGTAACTTTTTGAATTTTTTCACCATCATGCTCACTTGGATGTAATAAATGTTGCAACACTTTCGATATAGTCGACGGCTTTGGTAAAATAACTTCTCATCTGGTCCGGATAATTTAGCGTCAGCCATGTTGCAAAGAGAGCGCCTATAATAAATCCGAGTTTCATATTATTTTTCCTCTGAAAGATTTGGGGCTCCGATTCCACGGACTTCTGCCTCGCTAAACAGGGTGATCCGGAATTTATCTTGGTCAGTAGTTATAAGCGCAGGTGTATTTTTAATCTGAAAGCGTGAGATAATCTGTTCGTTTACTTTAAACACCTTACCGTTAAATTTTTCACGTAAATCATTTAGGTGATCCCATCCATTATCTTTTTGGATACGGGTAAACATTGGCATTACTTTTCCACTACCCAGACGTTGTCGATACTGCTGCTCAGCCCATACCAGCTGGCCCGGATTGAGTGGATCGAAAATTATCATCGTCAGGTTTTGAGGAAATCTCGAAAGTGGATTAATCAACTCCCCGGCGGAAGCTATTACACGGCCCTGCTTATCTTTTACGTCCTGAGTGACCCTCACTGTAGGGTCAATTAAAAATTCTTTGTGTTCCTGGGCAGGAGGGAGATCGACCATCCATTGATTTTTCCAGGTGTCCGCAACGGCCCTTTTTTTTGCACCTTCCCAGTCATATTTTTGTGCGCGTTCTTCCAGTTCTTTAATGATGCTCTTTTCTTCAACGGGATAAATCGTACCAGCAACAGGAAAAATGTCCTGATCGGGTTTTTTAGCAAGTTCTCGCTGAAAAAACTCAACGTTGAAGGACCCTACCATTTTTGCAAAACGAGCTTGCTCCCGAGAAATAATTGTCGGTACTTGAGTTACTTGATACTGACTGAAGCTATCAGGATCAATTGTAATCAAAGGAGATTCAAATTTTCCTTTGACAATCATTTGGTTTATTGCTGCCTGTGTCTCTGGTAGCCGAGTAGTTCCTTTCTTTAGACCATTGAAAACTACACGAGCTTTATGCTCTGAGGCCGTACGTAAAAGGTCTTCCAGTACATAATCCGGTAAGCTAAATGAAGCAAAGATCGTTATACCATTTTCAGTTGATAGTGCTTCTTCACGTGTGCTATCCATTTTTCTTTCGAAGTCAGCAGCTGTGATGCCCGAGGAACCAAACAATTTTTCGATATTTTTAGATTGTCCTCGCATGACTTCCGGCTTATTTTCCACAGCTTTCAGAGCCGCTTCATTAAGGCTGGCGTTTTCCTGAATTTCATCACGTCTTCTAATTATATCGTTGACAGCATCAGAGTTATTACTTTGGGCCCTTATAGCCTGGGTATGGTCTATAACTGCTTGAACACTATCCGCATTCATACCGGGCACGTAACCACGGTTTGTTTGCCTGCTCAGGTCCTGGTTTTTTTTGAGTGCTTCAGATTGCGCAATGTACTTCTGCACATCTGGTGAATTTAGCGTAGCATCAAGGCTAAGAGCCCCATCTGGCTGCTGTGCACCTTTAGCCTGAGCGCCAAGCCCTTTTGCTTGCTGAGCGATTAGGTCAGCATCATGTTGATACTCAGTGCTTGCATTTGTATTACTTAAAACTGCACATAACGCAAGTCCAGGAAGTATTGGTAAATATTTTTTATTTACATTAAAAGATCGCATATGTTTTCCCAATTACTGAATTCAGCTTTACTGTTCCCCAAAAACGGGAATCCCATGAGTGATCGGTTTGCCCAATTAGGAAAACTTCGCCTTCAGGAATTATCAATTCTTTTTCAATCAAAATGGACGGAATACTGTATTTCTTTGAAATACGACGTGCATTAGCTTCAAAAAATTTGTCCCCGTTATAAACCCCATCCATTGTTACTTTGAGTTTGTCACCGCCCACACCGGCAACAATTTTTATGACTCGTTCATTTTCTGGGATAAAACGAACCGATTTCGGCATGTTGAAAGCTATGAGTTCACCAGTTTTAATAGTTTTATCCGAATGATCAATCATATAAAAATCAGCAGGCAGGCACCCATTCAATAAACCGTATCCAAATGTATAACGGGTGAAAAAGACACACATAACGAGAATCAGCAATAAAATATTAATGGGGACATACCAATCCAGTATAAGCAGCCCTCTCTTTTTAGGTATGTAGTCGCTCATATTTTTCTCACTAGCACTGAAGAATATTTTTACTAAGTAGATACACCTCTATCCAAGTAACTATTATCCATGTTTTTCAACGCTCGGAAGTCTGCAAACTAACCTAATATTAACCTATAAGGATGTTAATTTCTCAGCATGTAGACGCAGCCTTGTTAGCGGCCATGAAAGATACCTTTGTAGCAAAGTTACTTTCCGGTATTAATTTTTCAAAGGTCCAATTGTTGGGCATAAAAAAGCCGGGACAAAATGTCCCGGCTTTATATTTAAAAATTTATTACTCACTGCTTGGTATTGATACAGTGTTTTCAGACTTACTTGCCTCTTCAGCCGGTCCGAAAACTGTCACGTGCTGCGTTGCAAAGTCTCCACTATCATCATAAGCAATTACTTTTATGTCCTGCTTACCACGGTTAAGGTTTTTAGAAAGTGTAGCCGTACTACCGAAAACGTTCCTTAATTCGCCGTTGATGAACCATTCATATCTAACCATTTTTCCATCAGTATCATCACATTTATTGGTAAAGCTCCAGCTTAGGTTGGTTTCCGTGTAGCTCAATGTACAATTAGGCACTGCGTTTTTAACGACATCAAACTCAACAGATGCTGAACCTCTCTGTCCAAGTTTACTAACAACATCAATTGTGATCTCGTATTTCTTTTCTTTTAAACCCGAAATCAGTTGAGCCCAATAATTTTTGCCGCTGGGTATTACCTCACCGTTCACCTTGTATGTGACCGTATCTATCGAGTCCGCCGAATGAGATAGCTTGATGTTTGACCTTAAGGTTACATCGAGTGGAGCTCTCATATATTTGTTAGAGAACTTGGGTGTCATCTCAACGTTCATTGGCGTTTGTTCATCGACAACAAAGGTATTTTCGATACGCTGTTCATTGTTGCGGTTATCTTTGAAAACAACCATCAATGTATATTTGCCAGGATTTTCAATTGTAAATTCTTTGGTGTCACCTTCATCTTTAGTGATTACCAGATTCTCTTTGTCGTAAATCCATTCTCGGGAATAAGTAACACCAGGATAGTCTCCATCCTTAATACCGCTCAACGCAACGCGTAGGGTGGTCGGTGCCATGTCGTATTTAAGTTTGGAGCTTATTTTCATTTCGGGGAATTTATAAACCCACGATTTGACAGAAACTCTACGGGTAGAAACCGTATTCACCTTATTGTCCGCTAACCATGCACTGTATTCAAAAGCAGCATATCCCTGTTTATCCAACATTTGCTCAGTAAGGGTAACAGACAGTGTAGAGCCTTTAAATGTCTGGCCATCCGGTGTTTTCCATTCTTCAACTACGTTATTACCATTCTGGTACTTACTGTTAGGGTTCGTGAACTTACCTTCCAAAGTAACTTTTTGACCAACCTCTACCTTAGAAACCCCCGTTACCGAGACAGAAAGGCGCTTGGGTTTTGCGGCTGCCAACCGAGCAGACGTTTCCTTCCATGAAGACTCCTCTGCCAGTTCATCGGAATCAAGGTAACGCATCCGGGCATAAATCGTAGACGGTAGGGTATCAGCTGAAGCCACAGTGTAAGTTGTATCTCCCTGCACCCAGTTGACTTTATCCTCTGACCAGAGAACCTCAGCGGTGCCTGCTGGTATAGGCTCATCGTTATCAAGCAGGGTTACAGGTACATCTGAGCCCTGAAGAATGTCTGTCACATCTATACTGAGCTTAGGCTGCTTGTAGGTAACTACCGTTAAGGCATCTGTGTAGGAAACCTTAGATGTGAATTTATTGGTCATTTTTGCCCTATAAAGCCACTTTCCTACTTCTGTCTTTTTGATACTTACACTTCTCTTTCCGGTCATGTCGGAAAGCATATTCCAGGTTTGACCATTATCAGAGGACTGCTGCCATTCGGTGGGGGCAAGTGCGTCAGAGTTAGCAGTACTGGCAGATTTGAAGCTTACCAGAGTACTAAGTGGGATCCTTCCGATAATAAGGCTTTTCGACAGGTTACCCTCCAGTTCCTCACCTTTATAGATTCGAATGCCTACAGCACTGGTCTCACGTTTCATTTCAAAATCAGAGAATGGCGATCTGACCTTAGCCACACCAACCAGACGCATATTACCCAGATCCATATTTTCAATTTTAATCTTGGTTTCGACAATGCCCGCATCATTGACCGGCAATGCTTCAGTCAGCGCAGTTCTTTCGTATGTAGTTTTATAACGGCCTGTTTCTGGATCTTTGCCGTATACACTTTTTTGCGAGTATATCGTGACGTCCCATTCTCCCATTGTTTTACGGTCAAATGCACTTTTACGTGTGGAGTTGTTATAACGCCCCACTGTTACCTTTAAGGGCACTTCAAGAGATGTGGCTGTTTTTCTGTCATCCACTTCCATCGATGCTCGAATATTGAAATCAGGCACCGTATATACGTTGAGTGTGTCTGTAGTTCTTAATTCTGGATCCTTTGAGTATTCTACAGCTATGTCAAAGACGTTCTTTGTCCACAATGGTGCAGCAGCAACCTTAACCCTTTGTACAAAGGTCGTTGCATCGTTGTTTGAGGAACGATTTTTAAATGACGTTTTGACAGCCTCAGAGCCGTTTTGAGAGACGATCATCGTAACGTCAGCTGGTACCACCTTCGCTAATATTCGAGCGGCCTCCCCCCCGGTCGTATAAGCCAGAGCAGTGTTCGGATTGATGCCAGCTATGACTTTATTCTTTTTGTAAGAGATGATCGGGTTGTATGGTAATTGTGTGGTCAGAGTACGGCGATTCCTTGCGGATACCGCTTTAGAGCCCTTCCCGTTAATCATATAGACTTGATAGTCGAGCAGATTCTCACCTGTTTTATTAAAGAATCCAGTTAGACCCGGGGTACGTCCTTTAAAATAGAACTCCAACCCATCAGGGACATTGTTCCACTGAGGGTAGCATGCTGTAACATCTGATTTTTCCCCATACCAGGCGAGGTAAGCATTCGCATTTTCCTCTGTGGTAAACAGAGTGCATTTATCACCAGCTGTTTGACTAAGCAGGTCCGTATACTGACGTACACGCGAGTAAAGAGTTACGTTTTTTTCCAGATTCTTGAGAGTGAATCCAGTAGGTTGATAAGTGAAAACGGTACTGAAATTAACGTTTTTTCCATAAAGGTTTTCAGCCACCACAGTAATCTCGTGATCCGAATTAACTGCTAAATCGTCTCCAACCGGCAGGTAGTAAATACCTCTATAATTTGTAGGTGTTAACGAAACTACTTTGTTGTCTATTGTTACTGATTTTATGTCAGCAACCCCAGCCTGCCCCTGGAAAGCTGCAACGATAATCTCGTTCAGGAAGTATACGGGTGCTCGTTTAGTTAATACCTGCCCATCTTTGAGAACCATAAGCGTTGGGTTATCAGACAGCATCAGTTTGCTTTCAGGCTCAGTGTACGTAGAAGAGTTTTTGCTCGTATTTTCTACTGTAAAAGTCGCTGCGTAGGACCCGTTTATAAGATCCGTTAAGTCGAAGATATAGAGGTACTCATCACCGACTTTTTGAGGTCCACTTACCGGCTGTAAAGTTCTACGTAAAGGGGTTGCCCAGGACTGTTTGAAATCAATCTCAGTGCCATCATCTAAAGTCACTTTAGTCGTCGGTTTAAACACGCCATCCGGAGTCATAGTGAGCGACATAGCTGTTGGGAGCCACCATTCACCTTCTGTTTCTTGCTGGGGTACCTTAACGGCCACAGCAACGGTTTTGGCTCCGGTATAGATGTCCTGGCCACCTACTTTGATTGTTTTAGCCTCATCGGTAAAATTCCAAAGTGTATGGTCTACTACAGGAGGCCGATAATCCCAGTTAACAACAAGCTTTTTGGATTCAGGAGGTGCGAAATAATTATTCTTAGAGTTTGCTGTAATTGTGATATCACGTGAACCCAAAAGTTCATCTGTATCACTGGCCTTAATGCTTCCAACTTCAATGGTACAGGAAGTTCCGCCAATAGGAACTTCACAGGCGGAGCCTGAACCTATTGAGATGTATTGAATATAATTGCGGGGCTCAACAGAAACAGCGATATCTTTGATCGCTTCATCCTTTAAATACGATTTGAAAGAAAAGCCGTCATAGACTAATCCGTTCAGGGATGATTTAAGACCGGTGATAGTAGGTTTTACCGGTGCCACACTTTTGATTGAATATTCACCTTTTACTATTTCAACTTTTTTCCGTTCAGAACCAGAGAAGTAAGAAATCTTGTAAGGTAGTTTTAAATCACCGGTGGTGTTGGGAACGCCTGAAAGAGTGAAACCGTTAGAAGTAAATCCCAAGGTATTGGGTAACCACTCAAAAAAACAAACGAGGTTATCAACAGAGGAAGTCGCTCGATCATCAACCGTTACATTACAGGCTGTGCCTGCACCTGAGGCAGTGATAGTGTTAGAATTAACGTATGCAACAAAGTCGCCCGGCCCCGGGTCAAAGGATACGGCTGGCAAATCAGCCTGTAGCTTTCCTGAAATCATAATCGCTTCGGCGTAGACCGCTTTAATCGGAGCAATTAAAGAAAACAACAGGGCTAAACCTAAACCTGATTTTCTCATGACGAATACCTGTTTTTCTGAGCAAAATTAAACTCACTTTACGATGAAAAACAGAAATATCCGTTCGTATAACATTTAAAAAAACCTGTATTTTTCCATGTATTCCGTATGTTAATACGCTATTTTGAATTCTTGGCTTCAGATAAGCGAAGCGCGGTAATTATAGACTCGGAGCTTACCCAAGGCGTTTTTTGAGCAAGATATCCAAGTATGTAGAGGCCAATTTTAACGCAGTCCATTTGTGAGACGGGGACCATGTGCATGAAGGGTTTTAAGCCGTCTTTATCGACTGGAACTATCCCTGCTGATAACAACAAACCGCCCCTCTCGTTTGGGGTAACGCTTATATTTTTGTATACGACGTGGCCATGATGTGAGGTTTTCCTCTTATCAATTTTTAAAGTATGCATGATTCTAAGAAATACAGATGCCATCTGCATAACTTCATTCGTCGACAATTTTAGAAGTACAGAACGGTTTGAGCCCCAGTCATAATCTTTTTTGGCGTTCCTCGGAGCGACGTGCAATGTAAGATAATAATTATCAATCTCATTTGAAAAAGGTGAAGGTTTTGATGAGCTAACATCTTCATTGTTCATCTCAATGACAAGTGCTGCATCCTGACCAAAAGCTTTTACATTATGGTTTTTAAGAGAGAAGTCTGAAGTTGCCATATAAAAAGTCACTTTTGATAAAACCACATACCACCTAATGATTCATCATCGGCAAGATGCTTGAAATTTGAGAGTGTATATCCTGTTTTGGTTTCAGAAATCACCATGCTGTAAGATGCCGTATGTACAAGGCGAGAATTGTTTAGATCAAGATCATCACAAAAACCAGGGCTTTTGACGGGGTCAGCCTTTTCAACAAAAGTTACTTTTGAAGCGATGCCGTTGATCACGATTTTCTCGTTATCAGCAATTTTAATGTTTAAAGAAGGCGAGCTTTTATCACATGGCAGGAAGAGTGATGTCTTTTTAAATGTGTTTCCAGTGAAGTCCAAAAGGTCAGGTTTAACCGGAACATTGTTTAGGATTTTATAAACTCCAGCAAATGCACATATCACAACAAAACCAGATAAAACATATCTAATCTTAGACTTCATCCCCCAGTTCCTCTCCTAAAAGTTTTAACGCACTTACGCACATAAGCCTCAACTGATACAGTAAGTTATCAGCGGTTATTCCACCAACGAAGGTAACTGTACGTCGTATTGATGCTCCGCCAGGCTCGCACTGGATATGGCCGATACCAGAATCACGGAGGAAGTCATTTTCTGCACTTACAAGGTCTGACTCTACAGGTGGAATGATAACTTCAATGAGTATTGTATCAACTGGGGCCCACTCCCAATCGAACTTAAGAGAGGAAATTGGGGATATAGAAACAAGAAGCTCATCAATATTAAAAATTACGGGTTTTATTCCCATAACCTCAGACTGAATGAAGTGGCTTTCTACCATAACTACCGGAAACTCTGAAATAGTCAGAACTCCGATTAACTGGTCTCGGCGTAAACCATGTATTAGTGAGTTGCGAGATAGCATTCGATCAGCCTTTATTATAATAATCAAACATTTGGGACAAGAACAAAAGGGATTACAGAAACGAAGATTCTACATGAACATCGTTGTCAGTGACCTTAGGTCCATCGGGTATAAGGGTATCAAAAAATCCTTACATAACCATTAAAGCACAGAGACTTTATAAGTAAAATAATAATTAAGTACCAGATTTATTAAGATAATTCTTAGGTTTTTTACAAATTTAGGAAAAATCCGCACTTCCTGTAACAGCACCCAAATTAACCTAAAATACCGTTTCATTAACAGTAATTTTACATACCCAGGTGAAGCCTGAAATTATTATAACAAAAAAAAGGCCAGCAAGTATGCTGGCTTTCCTGGTAAGACAAGTTGGAACTCAGAAGTCGATTGTACTGTCTCTCACCTATCTTGCCAAAGTTGCCAGTCGCTTGTTTGCCTTAGCTTTAGATTTTATGCTTATGGAGGCGGTTTGATTTTCATCCGATACTTTTTCTAGCACTGGCACCACAGCGGAAATGGACTTTTCTTTTGAAATTTTGGATGCATCTGAAGAAAGTGGGCTTTCAGATGGTATAGAGGTATCGCTTCCCTCATTTTCAATCTTCACACCAAAGCAGGCATGTTCCTTTTGTACAAGGAAGGTTTCTTTTACAGAAACAGAATCCTGCTTTGAATTATCTAATTGTAGAGGTGTTAAATACTCCTTAAACTTTTGATCTAAGACATTCTCTAGCAATACATTAATAGGAGGCTTAGGTTCAGTATCTATAGTATTTCCATCATTCAGAAACCTATTAAGATCTGCAAGTGTTAATCTTTCGTTTAAACCATTTATAAAATTTGCCAAGTCAGGAAATAAATTATTCAATACCAACCCGGTACTAATAGCCGACCTAATTAAATCCAGTTGGTCACCCCTATGAGAAAGTTCTGTTTTTTTCAAGAAACTATAAACATAGGGTGCTTTTCTTTCGGATATCCAGAAAGACCGGATCTGAATCCGGTCGTTATCTGCCTTATTTGAGATAGGGTTTTTAGCCATGTTCTAGCTCATTATTCTGAATAAATAGTATCAGCAATTGCCAAAGATAATGCGAACTGCGGATTGTCTACCATGATAACTTTAGCCGTTTCAAAATGTTTACGAATAGCTGTTTCGATGAGATATGAACCTCCCCCAACAAGGAAAACATTATGAGGCCTCTCTTCGACTTGTGTAACCGCTCTGATTACTTTACTTTGCAACTTCTGTACCGCAGAGTTTACCGCATCAAAAACACCGTCACGCTTGTCCTCTGCAACCTTCAAAGCTGATTTATCATGACGATTATCAACAAGATGATGAATGTAAGCATTACTCGTATTCAGTTTCTCAGATTCAAGATACCTGCTGATCTCATCGTAAACAATAGAACAACCAATACGGTCAAAACCTTTTACTTTCGAAATCTGTTCTAATTGCCCAGTAATACTTGCAACATCAAGAGTAGTACCACCAAGATCAATTACCAAACTTGATTCAAATGAAGCAATATCCTCAATTTCATCTGCCCGGGTCACAGCTGGTAAAGATTCAGGGAAAACAGTCACAGACAAAACGTTGAAAGAATAGCGTTTACCGTCAAGATAACGCTCAACTGGTTTCATCAGGTTATCTTTTTTTCTCTGAATATTTTCAATATTCGTTTCCCCTAAAGCAGTATAGAACTGGCTAAGAGGTAAAGTAACAAAGAGGTGAACATCCTGAGGAACTAAACCAGAAGCATGAAGTGCATGGTGAACATTTAACCGGCTAATTTCATCGTATTGGTGAGATACATCAGTCGATTCCAGTGAGTTACTAGATTCGCTGTGATGCGAAAACCTTTCCAGCCCATCAATAAGATAGTTAAAAGGATTGAGACCCTCATGGCGAACACGGAAATCTGGAACAAAACTATTTTGTGTGAGCAAGGGAACTAATTCGTTTCTTTCATTAAGACAAACCAGTTTTGCAGCTTTACTTCCATCATCGACAACGATTTTTAAAGCTTCAGTGATATCCTGCAATGATTGTGAAACAGGACTTTCAGATTTTAATAGTTCAGCCATAAAAACTCTCTTTTATTAATAGGACCATATTAGATATTAACTTTATACATTAATGGTGACCTATTATCAACATCAACACTATTAAAAAAATACGTAACTCTATGTTATTTCAGCATCCTTCCATTTTAAATACATTACCGTTAAATATCCTGTATTCATGAAGTAAACATGTTTATAAAGGAGCCAATTATAATCAGAAAGTTACTTTGCATCCTAAGTATGAACTGTTTGAGAGCCAGGACTGGAGCCTTTACCAGTAAGTAACAAAGGTCCTTAGGCTTAGAATCCAAAATGACGCCTTTATGTAAAAAAATCATAGCTCGAAATACCGTATCATCGATGTAAACATACGTAGAGGAATTTATGGCAGCTGAGCACGTCCAAACTATAGACCTTACAAACTTCTCGGGAAGGATTTTCTTTCTGGCAGATCCTCATGGACATTACTCTGCGCTGTGCAACTTGATTCAATCAGTTACAAAGCCAGAAGAAGAGATAGTAATTTTCTCTACTGGAAATTTGTTTGACTATGGGCCGGAACCCATAGAGTTGATGAAGGCGATAAACAGTGGCTTTTTCGATGGACGTTTTGTGAGGCATTTCTCAGCTGCCGGAGCCGGAGAAGAAATGTTAAAAAAATTGTTACCATTAAACAAAGACCGGAGAACATTTTACCCCAGCACATACCTCAATGAGAGATGGTGTGTAATGGGCGGAAAGTGGCATAAAGCTGTAAATCGTTACTATTTAGAGGAAGAGGTAAAAAAACTTCTTAATACCCAGCTTGGTACGATGATGCAGATTTTACTCAAAGGCGATATAAAAATTGGGGTTTGCCCTTCTGATTACGCCCCTATCCGCACATCATTCACTGATACTTATAATGCGCTTCAAGCATTCAACTATGCCAATGTGAATATTTTTCAGAGCCAGTTTCTATTCGGTATGGACCATGCCGTAATACCAATGATGATAAATGACGTCAACCTTATGGTCCTAGGTAGGAATCCTGTAAACAGCATTCGAAAAGCCCATGGTCGTACTCAAAACAATCTTCCAGTACTGATCGGTAATTGTTTACATATAAATACTGGATCACTCTATATGTCAAAATTAGAAGACCAGGTAATAGTTGCTCCGGGTATACCGCCAACTGACTCACCAGCACTTACATTAGTAGAAATAATCATGAAGAACAATCCAGTTTTATTGTGTCATCAGCTAATACAAACAACAAACAAGTTTTATTCACTTAAAACCTATCCGTTAGAACTCGATTCGATTGAAAACAACATTGAGGTAACAAGATGAAGATAAAATGGAAGATTATCTCAATTTCAACATTACTTTTGCATCTTCACGCAGCAGCTGCACCACATCAAGAGAAAGAGCAAAGAAAAGATGCTTTTTCTTCTGCCGCTCAGAAAAGTGATTCACTTATATCTGCTAAAGCGGAGCTTATAAACGGAAGGTGGTTTATAAATGGTAAATATAGGCCTGTTCTAAAGACCAGCATGACCAAAACCAATTTCTTAGAAATCATGAATGTTTCAAATAAAGAATCACTTTTTATGGTGATACCGAAACTTGAGTATAATATCATTGCCAAAAATAAAATCTTACTAAATGAAAAAATTGCATTAAGCGAAGGCACATCCGGAAAAAGCATTATTTGGGTCGAGCCTAAATCAAGTATAACTATATCGTTTATAAATGACCTTGCTAATACGCCCCTTCAGGCTATCGTTTCGATCACAAGAAACAACAAAGATGTAATTGCCATCTTTGGACCGGATCAGGGTAAAGGGTTTACTCTTCCCGGAAAGACATCTAATGATCAAGTGTCCGTTCCTGACGATTCTGATCTAAATATAAAAAAACTTAACATACCTCAAAGTGTTGGTAATTCAGTAACCATCAATCCTAAAGAGAAGAATTACCTCTTAGTTGGACAAGTAAAATATAAAATCTTATCTCTTCCGAAATATCAACATTTAGAATTTTCTGAACCGGTTTATATTGAGAAAAGAAAAGATATCCTCGGTGGTTATCGTTATTGGACGAAAGAAACAATTCTCTACCCCGGTGAATCATTATCTTTTATAACCAGCGCCAAAAACAATCTAAGGAAGCGGGATGATTAAAGTTATCACACTTTTATTGTTTGCATTACTGACTGGTTGTCAGTCAGTAGAAAGTAAAATCGAAGAACTCCCGATAGTTGGTTTTGACCCTATTCTATACAATAAAAGTGAGGCCTTTACTGACGGAAAAGTTACTTTACGTGTCGAAAGTTCAGGAACTGATGTTTGGCTTGTCGCCAAGAATGGAACCAGAAGTTTTATTGAGCTTTCAGGCCTAACGCTAGGTGGTAGTCGTTGTGCTTACAATGCCCGTAGTAAGCAACTTTTGCCCCCAGGCAGCGTAAGCACATTCGTAGTTCCTACGGTTGGAATGCTTGGACTTTGCTTCAACAATGAAGATCAACTTATGTTTATTAACCGTGCTTTTAGCAGAATCTCTCCCAAAGCAAAAGGAAAAGATTCTCTTTCTCTTTTATTTTCTGTTAGTTACGATTTTCCCGGAAAAGCGGACCTAATTAATAACCACGATTTTCAAGAGTTATATCTTTTATTTTTGAATGAGGATAATCTATGAAAAAAACATTAATTGTTATTTTATTATGTTTTTGTCACTCAGTTTTAGCATATCCATACCGTATCTATACTGTCCCGGAAGGGGCATTAGTAAAAAACATACTAACTAATGAATATCTAGGAAAAACCCCTGTGGTTGTGGACGTGAGCAATACCGAAGCTGGTTCTACTTTTGGGATTTCTTTATTTAGACATGAAAATGTTGCTATAAAGATTTTTACAGTAATGCCTTCAGCAGAAAATAATTTTGCTGTTTCTGGACCTGACGTTGCAACTATGTCATTGCCGGGCAAAGCACCTTTAAACGTAGTAAATGATGGGAATGGCGCTTCTGTTCATATAGAACTAAGACCTTATATGTCTGAACCTGCGCACACCCCATATTAATATAACAAGAAATTAAAAATATAAATCATATGAACTGCATCATAAAGATGCAGTTCAATATTTATTCTGATACTTTTAATTTTTCTTTTATGAACTCCTCTAGCTCCTTAATAAAACCCGCACTTATCCTATTGAATTCAATGCGAATTTTTCTTCCAGTATTGTTTTTACTGATTCTTGCATACTTATCTTTGTTATCAAAAGTAATAAGATCACTTGTTTCCCATTTTGTGGAATAAGATTTTTCACAAACACTTTCCACAGATTGTGTGATTTTCTCCATTACAACTTTTTGGGCAACTTGGAGATCTCCAATGTCTAAATCTTTTGTTTCCTCTTTAACATTATCTATTACTTCATCTAAAGGAAATAGATTTTTTTGCACATATTTCTGTAAACGAGACAAGCGACTATAATAGGAGTTCGGTATTCCTTCATAATCCGGGAATAAAGAGATCAATGTTTCGTCAATACGTGCCGCCTGGATTCTTTTGGCTACCGATACATGACTAATCCCAAGATATGCTGCGAGTTCTTCATTAGTAGAAAATCCCTTTTCTTCCATTTTCTTGATAAATTGAAACCCAACTTCTCTATATGAAAATTTTCGAGATGTTTGTGCTGCGGATATAATTGAATTTATATCATCTTCGGTTAGTTCATCCGGTAGTACCCACAGGGGGAGATCCTTTTCTGCCTTTATACAGCAGAAACGTCTGCGACTTCCTTCTATTAATAAATAAACCCCATCTCTTTTTACAGCGATCCCTTCGGTATCGACCCCTCTTTCTTCAATCTGCTTAAGAATATCTCTAACAGAATAATCTGTAAGGGCTTCTTGATTTCGTGGGTTTGCTGGATGGACTAAGGTCTCCTTCTCCACTCTCTGGGCTGGAACAATCACATGTTCCGCTTCAAGTCTTCGGCCCTTATGAAGAGTGAATAACTTTTTTATGCGAGGTGCTGTTTTCAAACCCGCAAGACCTGAACGGTGACCGACTTCTGTCCGCTTTGGTGCGTTTAAATATCGAGATTTATCATTCCCGATATGTTGCTCATCGCTCATGCGTTAACTCCTTGCTTAGCTGAAAAACTTTTTATTTCATTTATAAATTGTTGATATACCTGTAATACAGATTCTTCTGCGACATCAAGTTGCTTTGCGGAACAAAGTTCCTCTGATTTTTTGATATCAAGCACTGTACGCCCTTTGGAAGCAGCTGCCTTAAATGCTTCAGAATTTTTTATGTTAGCGGACATCAAAAGGTCCTGAACAGTTCTGATTAATTTATCCAAAACTATTCTTTCATATGGACTTTTGTCATCAACATTGACAGCAAGAACTTTGAACCATTTTAAATTATCGCCCTTACTTGGTGATTGTTTAAACCTTTCACTTATTGTAAGCATGAAGTCTGTAGTAGAGGCGTAATCATATTCACGTGGTGACACTGCGACAAGAATCCCATCGGCCGCTTCGTCAGCAGCCCAGATCAAAGGTGAATCTTCAGGTGGAGTGTCTATAATAATCAAATCATAGTTCTGCTTCAGTACCGGTAAGATAACTTCCTTGAAACGTAGTAACAAAGACGTTCGTTCTTCTCTAGAACATTGCCAGTATTTATCTTTAAAACGAGCATCTGTCGGAAATGCCGTTATCACGTCCAAGTTTGGCAGATGCGTTGAAAAAGGCATATTAGTGATGATTTCTTCTTCAGAGAATCCTGAATCTAAATATTTTTTATACTCAGAATTTTCTTCATAAATTCCAAGGATTGCATCAATTGCTGTAAGGAAGACATCATCTTCTGAGACACTTTGAATCATGCTGCTTCCAATCGAACCTTGTGGGTCCCATTCGATCATTAATACACGTGCATTCAGTTGTAGATCTAAAGCAGCTGCTACTGCTAAAGCTACAGATGTAGTGCTTTTCCCTGTACCGCCTTTATGATTCTGAGTAACAATAGCTCTGCTAAAGTAATGATCGCGGTACTTGGGATAACCCAGGGCATCCATTATTTTTTGAACATCCCAGCGGGTGTAAAGATGATTTTTGTTTTGATAAATAGGTGCACCAACAACTTCTTTTTCTTCTAAGTCCGAAAGTATTTTATTGAACGTTACTCGTGACTTCCCAAAAAAATCAGAGAGATTTTTTTTATTTAAACAGTGGTTGTAGATCAGTCTATCAACACCATCAACACTATCATCAGAAACAGATACTCTTGATGAAGCCATCAGAGATTCCTTAAGAGAAATCTGCTCGCTTTTCATGCGCTGACCAACGAGGGCGATCTTTTCAAGTAAATTCATGGTTATGACCTTTTTGCACTGAAAACCGACTTTTACGCATATATGTAAACTTTACGCATAATGCGTCCATTTCATTGTTATACGTACAATTCTATCCTTTGTTTCAATCCTAAGCTAATGTTTGTTTACTTTTTTATGATTTTTTGTGAGCTTAACTTGCAGATGAGAGCTCAGACTCTCTAGTCCATACCTAATGCTCATTCTTTTTAAACCACGATTCTTGTCGACTTCTCTACGCTTTGACGTTATGAGCTCCATTAATGAATCTTCACGCCTACCCTATTTCTTGCTTAGACCCTAAAATCTATCTCACCGGTGTGCTGATTTACGTTTCCTAACTGTGAATCGTTGTCGTCAGTCCAGTCTAAAGATATGAGGTGTTAATCTCTTGAGTAGGCCCACTACGAATTATGGGAGCAGAGTTAGCAACCTAGCCCAGAACTGAAACCCAACTTCAGGAGGCAACCCCAGTGTGGCGATTAAGGGGGTTAAATCTGCCAGCGGCTGACAGTGTCCTAGCTGCTGCTCAGTCACACCACGCCCTGATTAAATCTCCTGCCCGGTATTGTAAGGACCGAAAAAAGCCCGTGCATTTGTGTCGGCAGACCGGCATGAAGGAATATGACGTTAATCTGTATCAGCAGGCACTTTTCGCATGATGGGAGCAAGTGATAGCAACCCCGCCCAGAACGGAAGGCCAGCATCAGGACAAAACCCAAGTTTGGCGATTAAGGGGGTTAAATTTGCAAGCGGATGACAGTGCCCCAGCTGCTGCTCAGTCACACCACGCCCTGAGTAAATCTCTCGCCAGGTCTTGTTATGACCGAAAATAGCCCAAGCACTGGTGTCGGCAGACCGGCATACAGGAATATGACGTTAATCTGTATCAGCAGATACATTTCGCATTATGGGAGCAAGAGATAGCAACCCAGCCCAGAACTGAAGGCCAGCATGAGGACAGAACACCAGTTTGGCGATTAAGGGAGTTAAATATGCAAGCTGCTGATAGTGCCCCAGCTCCTGCTCAGTAACACCACGCCCTGATAAAATCTCCTGCCCGGTAATGTAATGACCGAAAAAAGGCCGTGCACTGGTGTCGGCAGACCGGCACGCAGGAAAATGACGTTAATCTGTATTAACAGACACATTTCGCATTAGGGGAGCAAGTGATAGCCACCCAGCCCAGAACTGAAGGCCAGCATCAGGACAGTACCCCAGTTTGGCGATTAAGGGGGTTAAATCCGCCAGTGGCTGTAAGTGCCCGAGCGGTGTATAAGAAATATTTCCCGAAGGACAATCTTTCGCTCGTACGATGAATAAAGTGTTCAACCCGGGAGCGGGGATCACTTAACCTGCTTAGCCTAAATCTTACGTCATTCTCTAAACGGAGTTTAAGCTTAATGGTCCTTAGAAAGTTAAAAGGACTACCCATAATGACGTCTTGAGATGGCGAATAAAGGGTTTTAATCTGCCAGCGGCTGACAGTGCCCCAGCTTCTGCTCAGTCACACCACGCCTGATTAAATCTCCCGCCAGGTCTTATTATGACCGAAAATAGTCCCCGTGCACTAGAGTCGTAAGACCGGCATACAGGAATGAAGCTTAAATCTTTATCAGGTTGCAAGGTTCGCATCATGGGAGCAAGGGCCTTGAACTGTAGGTTAACATCAGAAAATCCCAGATTGGCGATTAAGGGGGTTAAATCTGACAGCGACTGAAAGTGCCTTCAGATGCTGCTCAGGTATATTACAACCTGAAAAAATCAAGCGTCTGTTCATGCGAATATCGAAAAAAGCTATGCACCAGTTTCGGCAGACCGGCATGGAGTAATGAGACGTTAATCTGTATCAGCTGGCGCATTTCGTATCATGGGAGCAAGTGTTAGCAACCCTGCCCAGGACGGAAGGACACTATCAGGACTGATCCCAGTTTGGAGATTAAGGGGGTTAAATCTGCCAGTGGCTGACAGAGCCTTCTGATGCTGCTCAGACATACTATGCAACGATAAAATCACCCGTCCGTCCTTGTGATTATCGGAAAAAGCCATGCACCGGAGTCGGCAGATCGGTATGCAGTAATGTGACTTTAATCTGTATCAGCAGGCGCAATGGGAGCAAGTGTTAGCAACCGAGCCCAGGACGGAAGGACACTATCAGGACTGAACCCCAGTGTGGCGATTAAGGGGGTTAAATCTGCAAGCGGATAACAGTGCCCCAGCTGCTGCTCAGTCACACCACGCCCTGATTAAATCTCTCGCCAGGTCTTGTTAGGACCGAAAATAGCCCGAGCACTGGTGTCGGCAGACCGGCATACAGGAATACGACGTTAATTTGTATCAGCAGGTACATTTCGCATTATGGGAGCAAGTGATAGCAACCCAGCTCAGAACTGAAGGCCTGCATGAGGACAGAACACCAGTTTGGCGATTAAGGGGGTTAAATCTGACAGCGGCTGACAGTGCCTTCAGATGCTGCTCAGGCATACTACTCTCCCTGATATAATCTCCCATATGTTCTTGAGATCGTCGGAAATCGCCCATGCACCGGTGTCGGCAGACCGGTATGCAGTAATGTGATTTTAATCTGTATCAGCAGGCACATTTCGTATCATGGGAGTAAGTGTTAGCAAACCGAACCCCGCCCAGCACGGAAGGTCAATATCAGACCAGAATCCCAGTTTGGCGATTAAGGGGGTTAAATCTGCAAGCTGCTGACAGTGCCCCAGCTTCTGCTCAGTCACACCACGCCCTGATAAAATCTCCTGCCCGGTAATGTGATGACCGAAAAAAGCCCGTGCACTGGTGTTGGCAGACCGGCACGCAGGAATATGACGTTAATCTGTATCAGCAGTTACATTTCGCATTATGGGAGGAAGTGATAGCCACCCAGCCCAGAACTGAAGGCCAGCATCAGGACAGTACCCCAGTTTGGCGATTAAGGGGGTTAAATCCGGCAGCGGCAGTAAGTGCCCGTGCTGTGTTAAAGGAATATTTCCCTAAGGACAATCTTCCGATCGGCCTTTTGTATAAAGTGGTCACCCCGGGAGCGGGGATCACTTTACCTGCTTAGCCTAAATCTTACGTCAATCACTATCCGGAATTTTAGCTTAATGGTCCTGAGCAAGTTAAAAGGGGTACCCCTAATGACGTCCCCAGATGGCGATAAAGGAGTTAATTCCGCCTTCGGCTTACAGTGCCGCAGCTGCTGCTAAGGAACACCACGCCCTGATTAAATCTCCCGCCTGGCCTTGTGATGACCAAAAATTGTCCGTGCACTGGCGTCGTAAGACCGGCATACAGGAATGAGGCGTTAATCTTTATTAGGTGGAAGGATTCGCATCATGGGAGCAAGGGCCCTAGAACTGTAGGCTAACATTAGAAAATCACAGATTGGCGATAAAGGGGGTTAAATAAGTTAAAAGTCTTCGGTGAGCAAATTGGATAAATTTTCATAAACCAAAGCGTTAATATTAAACTTTTAGAAGAATGATTAAAGGATATTAAGTTTTGTATGCAATATGACACCAGTGATCTGTTTTCACTAATAATGCCGCGCTCCTTTGATTACCTTTGGTAAACAAAAATGTAATTTACGTGAATTTCATCTTATAAAGTCAGTATTGATGTTATAAATTTTGTTTACTTAATGCGTACACAACCTAAATGCGATTTGTAATTATGTCACTGTTTTTAAGCCATATTAATTATAAAACCAAAATTTGCAGCACAGTGATGAACTCATTAAGTCATAACCTCATTTGTTTACTTAAGGCATACAATAAAAAACCAGATTCTTATGAGACATCTGGTTTAATTGTTTTTGCTTGAAGATATTTACTCTACGCGGCCAAACCCGCTGCTACTTCTTGAGCATAGAGAATTTCTATTGCCTCGCCATAGCTACAATTCTCGCGGCTTTGAATTTCCCATAATTTACTCCTGTCAGCACTATCCGTAGTAAAACAAAGCTCCATTTTCCGGTCTACGTATAACCGACAGATCTCTTGGAAGTTTTCGAACCTGACTAACATCTCTGAAAACACCTTTTTGACTGTACGAATATTTTTCATTCGTTCATATTCTGCATCTGAAGTAGAAAAATATTTATTAGCCTTCATTGCTTCAATGCTTTCTTTTTCTTGTTTCATGATTATCTTCCAAGGCGAGTTAGCAGTCAGGGCCCGGCCAACAGAAGAAGTAAAATAATCTTCAAACGACTGTGTGATACAGATGCCAGCGCAGTTTGTTTTCCTGAACCTACGCCATGCCGCTTCGAGGAAGGAAGAGAAGAATTGGTTTGATTGATTTCCGGCACCTGATGAATTATCAGGACGAATGTACTCCCAAGCTTCATCTAGGATGAACAAGCGACGACGCCCATCTTTTTTGATGAACATTGCATGCTGAGCAGCCTGAATGATAGACATTAAAACAACTGTCTGAAGGTGGGGGGTGCCTTTTAGCTCCTCCAGTTCCAAAACAATAAATCTGCTGTCGAAGTTGATTGGAGGCAACGTATCGGTAAACCGGTGCCCATAAATTCCACCTTCGCACCATGCTCCGAGTTGCTCCCCAATATCCTTTATACGTTTGTCTTCATGCTTCTTGCAACGCAGAGCAAAGCCGGTTATTGAACCGGTCCGACCTGATTTTCTGGATTCCTGGTACTCTTCTGCAATAAGCTGAAGCATCACTGATTGTTGATAATCATTGATAAGGCCTTTCTCTGAAGCCATAATTTTTAGCTGATTCAGAACCATTATGGTCTGAGCAACTTTGTCTTTTTCTGCATCGTTTGAAGTTGATTCACCGGTAAATTCAGGTGCTTCGTTAAATACATCGTCGTTAACAGTGATGTCAGTTAGGAAGGCAAAGGGATTTAGGGTGAAGTCAGGGGTTTTACCGAAATCAATAAATTGACTGTTTGTATATTGTTCCGCAATCCCCTGGTAAGAACGCCCCACGTCCACTACAAAAACTTGAGCACCATCAGGATCATCATCTGGGTATTCGTTTTCTAAAAAATGCTTAAATGTTGAGCGATAATGAACGAGGTTATTAGATCGCGGTCCAGCTCCAAGATAGTTATTGATTAGATATGCTGTCCAGAATGACTTGCCTGCACCTGACGTTGCACCAATAACCATGTTATAGCTTGCAGAAGTCTTGAAAATATCAAGTCCCATGAGTTGACCTTCACGAGAAACTAAACTCAGTACTGGTCTATCTGTATTACCTTTCCAGGGCCCAAAGATCGGCGTCATATGAGCCGCTCCGGTGTTGCTCACTACTTCGGATCGGTCAAGGTCGAAAATTGTCTTTGGGTCATTGCACATTGGCAGACATGACATAAATGACGGGAAAACGATAAAGGAATCATCTGCTACTTTGACCCGGCTTTCGAGGTAAAAGGATTTGAGATCGTTAGCTGCTGTCTGCACAGAATTGGCATTACTACCCATAACAGTGAAAGTAAGATACCCTCTTAAAAGCTTTGCGCCATCCTCAAGCTCGCGAGTTACGGCCATGTAGTCATTATCCATATCCCGCAGGCGAGGGCAGAATGTGACAACTGAAGGTATACTTGCCTGTTTATTAGTGATTGCTTTGTAGCGGACGTTTTCTTTTGACAACTTGAGCGGATCGGCAAACTGAACAGTCTGAGTGATCATAAATGGGCTGAAAATTGTCTTACGTCCATGCATCCAGTTAACTACTAACTCATACATACAACCGAAATTGACGTATTCAGGAAACTTTACAACGGAAAGTTGTTTGAAGTAACGATGCTCAGATTCGTCGTCACTTTGTGTGACTGATGAGAAATGATTTTCTGTGACTGTATACTTACGGCCGGGAACGTTAACTTGTTCATTAAGCCTTTTCATAGTGTTAACGTCTATAAAACCTTCAGCCCACCGAGAGTTCTTTCCGGGGTTTACGACCTTATCTATACAATAGAGCCAGTTTTCTGCATCGACCTTAAACGGATGCAGTCCAATCGTAATTAACTTACTTACAAGTTCAGAGTAAAGTGAATCGATACGCGAATGTTCCAGCTCGGTAGGAAGGGCAGACTGTAAAGGAATCGATAGCGAGATCCATACCTGAAAATCCCTCAACATAAGGTTATCATGATCAGGTTTTAAAGGCTTATGCATACTTCTGTCGTAGTAGTCCAACTGATAACCATTAAGCAGATCTGCTTTAAGCTTATCGTTCCCAGTCATACGCCCACCTCGCACAGCTGACCAAGCACTAAGCTGTAAAGTCAAGTCTGGCAATGCAGTCAGAGATATTTGACAGACAGTATCTGTAGGAAAATCCATTTTGAACATTTCAGCAAGAACATCTTGCTGATTATCAAAAACTCCAGGTGATGGATTACAGATAAACATAAACCCTAATCTGTTGCCATCAATCAAAAAATAGTGAGTCCCTGCTAATTGATCGTAAACAGGGATAAACCCACCTAATTGATGGCGATTTAAACCGCTATTGTAATTATTGATAGCTTCCATATTTGACCTTACAGTTGTCTAACAAGGCCGTTCGAAGAGACAGCTTTAGTTGCTTTTTGTTGCTGCTGCATATTTTCCCGGGCCGCATCCTGTACTTCTAAAGGAACTATGCGAGCTGGGTTTGAGGTCGAATTCTTGCCAGCAATCCATGTTTGCGGTTTTACGTTGACATAAACGTAGCCGGGAAGATTAAGCGCATCGTTATCATCGGTATAAGGTGCAAAAGTAATTCTCATTACTTTCCCCTGTTGCAGAACAGCAAGTGGTTCAGGAGCCACTACAGCTTGTTTATAACCTTGCGAACGGTATTGCTGGATCTGCCCAGTGTTGAGAGTAGGGTTAACGGGCTGGCCATTGTAAAGAGAGTACATATCCTTGCCAGGGCTGATATCAGAATTAGGTGCAACGTAGCGTGGTGCATTTCCAGCAGAAACCGGATAGCTTGTTTGTTTAACGACTTCCGCAGCCGGATGAACGAAAGGGTTACCAGCTGAAGAGGCAGTGCTATAACTGCTAGTCATCCTTACGTTTGAATTAACCGGTACACCAGAAATAGGCCGTGGTCCAATGGATGAAGTAGGGGCACCCATTTTTAAAGTTTTATCGTACATGACAGGTAACTGACCAACTGGCTTAATTTCGGTTTTTGAATAAGCCACAGGCTGATTTTTAAGGGTTGTAGACTGTGGATATTTGACTTCCCCTGGAGGGCTAATTTCAGTTGGATAACGGCTGTCATTGACAGCCGATTTCTCCTTTCCCGATTCCGACTCTTCCCCCGCAAGTGCAGACAGATCATCTCGATTATTAGTTAACTCCATAACTTCGCGAGGACCTTTACAGATAACGCCCTTTTCAATGCCTGGACATTCGGATTCGGAACTCCCGATGGAGCACCCCGTAAGATATGAGGATGTACCTACAACCAGAGCACTGAGTACCAATCTTTTGATGTTCATAAACTAGCCTTAATTTGTCTCAAATGGATTTTTTAAGAGAGGTTCAACGCTTTGGTTCAACCAGTAGTCGAAATCTTTTGGAATGCCATTACCAGCCAAACCATCCTGTCTGACAACTGAAGGTACACCCTGCAATTTATAAATTCCTGCGAGCATCAATGACGCTACCAAAGGTTCCGCCGGACATTCTTCTGCTTCTTTTTGAGAGAGCAATCTTTTTTCAATGTCGGATTTGCTTCCCATTAGCCAACGAAGAATATCGAGGTTGTTTATTTTTCCTTTTTCTTTACTACACCAGAGCCTTCTAAGCTCTTCTTTTGGCTCACCGGGTGAGGGAACTAAAACAATATCTATCCGATACTTGTCCCGATCTGCATAAAATTTCTTAACAAGTTCCATGCAACCGTCACAATCAAGTGTTAAGAAAATGGCTGCTTGTCTCTTAAGCTTTGAATTTCCCAGATGAATGGACGCTACAGTTTCCAGAGGGAAGGGGGCCTCATCAAGACTAATAAAATAGGAATTTCTGATTTCTTCTACAGTCAGAACAGGTTTACGTTTAATTACATCAACAAGGCTTCCCCCAGTAAGGGAGTATCGGCCATCGGTCGTTACTGCCATTAGCTGCGAACGCTCGTCCTGAAAGAGGTATAGCCCACCAGAAGGAATGTATATGGCATCCTTAGGTTTATATCCTTTCATTTTTGATAACGCACCCGAGATCTGACTGGGTGAAACGCCGCCTTCCTTTGCCTTTGCCATTAACGCAGCAGCATCACTATTAGTTAGGACCTGCTCTGAAGCATAAGTGACCGTATTCGCCATAATGGCGAAAGCCGCCATTAAAGGGAAAAGTAACTTTTTCACTATTGGGTGCCCTCTACTTCTTTGCATTATAAGAACTTGATTGTACCGCTTCAGAGCTATCTTCAAGTTCCATATAAGTGACGATTTCAACACTATCCGGTACAGTAACGGCAAGCGTTGCATCAATAATTAAATAGCCACGGTCACGGTAGATCTTCATTAATGTTCTGAAATATTCTTCGAATTGAGTTCTATCATTGTCAGCAGTACGGCCTCCGTGATGCTTGAAAAATTCCTTACGTAATTCAGGCATGTCAAGCACTGCAATCTTGTACGAAGGCTGTGATTGTTTATTGAAGTAATCGTAAACATTCATAAAGCCTTTATAACCATAAATAATGACCAAAACGGCAAAGGCGAAGAAAAATAAATACTTCAATATTTTTTCAATATCAATTTCGAAGGTAATTTTTTTTGTTGTCCTTTCTCGCACCATTTTTTTAGTGATTTCAGGTCCAGCTGATTCAGTCGATTCTTTTTTTTCTAAACTATCCATTTAAACCTCAGCGACTGGTCAGATTCGTTGGAATTGTAGTTCCGGTCTGAACGACAAATGTAATAGCTCGGCCAGGGCTAATTTCTACGATTGGCCACTGTTGTTCTGCAATTGCGGTGTAGTAATCGACGAGTCGATTAAGGCCACCTTGAGCTGCACCAGCCCCGGCTAATGCCCCAAGTGCACCAAAATTAGGGGACTGATACTGAGCCTGTGAATTAGGGTCGATGTTAAGTGAAGATACCTTACTGGGGCTTAAGCTACCGGCAAGTGAAGAAAGTCCACCGGCAAATGCAGCTCCTGCAATTGCGTTACCATTTCGGCTGATAAGCGTGCCTCGGATCCCATTTTTTCCGTCATTTTCACTTACAGCATATGCTTCCAGTTTTACGTCAAAAGCTTTCCCTTTTGAATTAACACAAGAGATAGAAGTGGCACGTATGTAAGCACGCTGTGACGCCAAATCACCAACAGCTGAACCCAGAAGGTTACAGTCACGCAAATCCATGGTGAAATTATTGGGCATGATGACATCTTTTTTAATACGCATTGTTACTGGCATTGGTTCTGATTTGGAAGAAAGGCTTGTAGGCGCTTCAAGCCCGGTAATCAGAACACCAGTGATAATAGATGTTGCCGGAAGAAACATTTCATCTTTTCGGGCAGCATGCCGCGCTTTGCTATCAACTGGCGCAGTACCATCACCTCGTACAGTCCGAGTAGGCGCTTTATCTCCTGCAATGACCTCTCTGCCTTCCTTGATTCTGTTTTCAGACACGGGCATAACCTGAATGACACCATCGGTACCATTAGTCTTAATGGAACTTTGTGTGATTGTTCTCATCGGGCTATTACGCGTAGGTGTGATAGACGCGTAATTAGGGTTTACGCCATTAATCGGCGCATTAGCATTAAGCTGATAAGGAGCTGCCGGTGCCTGCTCATTAATCGTTTTACGCGAACTACCAGCATCCAAGTTACGATTGCCGTTTCGATTAGTCTGCATATCATTAATTTGCTGAGACAGTTGCTGAAGTTGAGAAGTTAAACTTGCAACTTGGGCTTTAGTTTCCTGTTGGGCTTTTTCTGCTTTTTCGCGGTCCTCTTTCGCCGCATTTTGATCAAGTCGGTTTTGCTTAACCATTTCCTTATATACTTTCTGGCTTTCTTCATTACTCAATTTGTTCATTTGCGAATCATCTAACAACAAATTGGTCTGCATGTCTTTTTTCTGTGTTTTCTTTTCTTTCTTAACTGGTGTGGAAAAAATAGACTGGCTAATAATATAAACAATCACTACCAGCAGAGCGCCAATAACAGAAAGTCTGACGGTCTTATTTTCCCAGGCCTTTTTAATGTCCATGATTAGCTCCACTTGTAGGTTTCTGGAATCGTTTAATTTTTAGATTTCGTTCGCTGTCAGACATCTGAGGAACGATATAGGGATCACCTGCTCTGGCCCAGTTTTCACGAACAGATGGATGATTCATTTCAGCTTTATCTATCTGGCTCGTTCTAGATATTTCATGTTTGTAATTAGGTTCCAAAACGTTACTTTTGTGATAGTCAAAAGCATTCTCCTCATTAATATTGTCCTCTCCTACAAATTTATCAATAAGAGTTGGATCGTTCATTATTACTGTCTGAACGGGAAAAGCGTTACTGCCATCTTCGATACTAATGGGTGCGTCCGGAACGATTAATACACTCCTTTTTGGTATATATTCTGACCTGTAGTAAAAGCTGGTTAAAGCAAATACGACAAAACCAATCACGGTGGCCCCAAGCAGAGCAGGCAAAGTAACTTTTCCCATATTATTTTCTGATTAGACTTGGTCTGGTTGTAACCCGGGCCTCGCGTTCCTTGAACAATTTATCCCGGACTATGTAAAGCTCTGTTTCTTCTCCCGGTTGCAGGTATGCTTTATCAAATAAAGCACTTGCAATAACGCCTTCTGCCATACACTGCTGATCAGCAACGATTTGACCGTATGGTTTATCGTTTTTCACAAGAATTACATCAATAAGTTCACGTGAGCCAACCAGTCTCTGACCGAGCTTTGCATACATATTAAAGTTACATGGGGACTGCTCTGACGCAGGAATACGAGAAAGTCGGTCCTGTTGTAAACTGAATCCTGAAGGGACCTCACCAAGAGCCACAGGAGTCAATAAATCAATGATTCTTTGTTTATGATCGTCTTGTTTTGGATCCGATGGAGCCAGTTCTTCTGACTGGGAGCGGGCCAACATTTCCTCATAGTTTTGCTTATCCAATGAGGTTTCACGTTTGGCTTGCATAGATGGGCTTAAAGATGTAGTAACTGAAATCATCGCACCGGGAACATCAAGCGGTACCAGGGTCAGGTTATAGGTCGATTCAGGTACCTGATCTTCCGACAACATAATCCCGATTGGTTTATCGGTATTAGTTGAAATAAAGACATCGCCACCATTAACAAATATGCTTGCCTCTTCAGCAGGGGTAGAAGTGCTGACAGAAGCATTCTTGAAGCTGGTCGATATTCTGTTTTGAAGTCCTCGTGAAACTGGCAGTACCACATTCCCACCAGGCGGCACATTTACACGCTGAACTTCTTTATATCGGTTACGAGCTTCGACATAAAGTTCATCGGCTTTTGACGTGGCGGTCGCATTGGTTGCATTCTGCTGGGAAGAGGTACCTGTTGGTCTCCCATAGCTATCAATTGCACCAGAGCGGGTCTGTGCGTCAAATCCGGGGAGACTAGGATTATTTGATAATGCTCCAGTAATAGCGCTTACCGCAGGCGAAGCATTGCTGGCTGGGGAAAGTTGCACGGTAGGGAGATCAGTTGTAGGTTTTTGTCCCTGCGCATTACCGGCTTCACTAAGGTTTGTTTGTGCACCTGACTGTTCAGAACCAGCTTGACCCGGAATAATGGCTTTTGCAGCTCCATTCTGAAATCCGTCAGCACCAACTGGCATTACAACCGGGTTATTAATTGTTGCTGGCAATTGGTATTCTTCAGCGATTACGCAGTTCGAAGTCGTGAGCATGATCAATGCGGTAATTGCGTTGAACCCTAAGCCCTTTTTTTTAATCATCACTTGTTACCTGTAGACGGTGGCGGATTATCCAGCGTTGCCAGTTGCTCTTTGCCGTTTATCGTAATTTTTTTAATATTCGGTGTTCCGGAATATTGATTTACATATGCAATTCTTGGGCGACCATTTTTCATCCCGAGAACCCATTCATAAGTCCATTTCGATGATTCAGTTTTGTCCGGAACATTTACAAGTCGAGTCGTTTTGGTACCCCAGACATAGACCATGTCATTTTTTGGATCAAAGTAAATATCATTAGGCTTAAAGGTCTGCTCAACACCACGAGCCTGCATGATATTTATCTGCTCCTGTAAAGACTCACTCGTTTTAGCCTGTAGTTCAGGTGAAAGGGCATCGAGGACATAGGCCGTCACAAAGGAAATATTAGTTGGATTAATATTCCCTAAAAGGGTACTAAAAAAGAGAGCCCATTGTGTTTTATAAGATTCCGATGCTTTGTTACCAACAACCGTGATCTCTTCATTCATGTTTGGAGGGGTAACAATCGTCACTGGGTCAGTGAAAAAAAGAATCTTTGCAACCAATAACCCAATGACGGCTATTGAAACAGTATTAATGCGGATAAGTTTTGTATCACGATTAATCAGGGCGCTGTATGTAATTCCAGCACCTGACGCTTCAGCTTGTGGGCTAAATCGTTTTTTAATGTCCAAAAAACGTCCCTTAGCACTTTCATCTTTCTTTACGTATGACTGTTCAAGATCACCGTTTTCATCCTTTTTAGATTTTTTGAAAAAAGGGATGTTAATGCCACTTAGCATTTTCATTCATAGCTCCATCAAGAATACAAATCTCTGATAAATGGATCGTTGAAATAACGGCTACTAAAAACTGCTTTACCTGGCAAAAAACCGAGCCACCAGAGTCTGTGTTTTAGCAATCCTCTTATTCCTGACTCAGCTGCTTTGTTATACGCAATCCAATATACAACCGCTACTACAACAGAAAACCCGAAGCATTCGAAGATATTCCCAAATGCAACCAGAATGAATGCAAGCCCTATTTTTTTTGCATCCCAAAACAAAATCAGTAGAGGCATGTTGATCCTGAAAGGGAATCTATAGGTATGCTGAGGAACGTCGTTCTGCTTACTCATTAAAAATCCAGAGAGGGGGATGAACCCCCTCATGCATGATTAACAATAAATTACAGCGGTACGCCAGCATCCATAAAGGTGCTGATAATTTTCTCGCCGTTGGCCATTACCAGCATCATGAATAATGAAACCAGTGCCAGGCCCGGGTTAGGCTTAAGGACAGAGAAATATACGCTTGAGATCAACATCGCGGCTGCCAGAATTTTGCCCGGAGCTCCAGTCATACTTTCACTCATGTATGACCAAATATCTCCCAGTGCCCCATCATCTGAACCCGCATATGCCAGACCGCAAAAAAGCACGGTCAGCAGAACAAACAAAATCACTTTTGCGCTTTTTGTTTTAAAAAGTGCAGCCGTGTTAGATTTCTTTTCACTAAGGCCAATATTTAAAGAAAGTTCCATAATTACTCCGTGTAGATTTGAGTTCACGTAAACGCGAATGAATAATACTTTTTTATTCCGATCCTTCCGTTCGCATAAACCCCCTTTTTTTAACGTTTAGCGATTGGTGAATTTTTAAGCAAAGGGGCCTAAAGCATAATCTTTGAAAAGTACCAGTGAACGCTTAGTAAAAGTTTGAAAGAGGGGAGGGGGTAAGATTACGTTAAGCTCAATCCTGAAGCTGATGAGACTCCTCAAGCATAAAAGTCACTTTTGATGGTTTGAAAAGCTCTAACTAGATATCGGGCAGGTAACTAAGCTTCATATCTAATCTTTTTTGTTCCCTTAATATCTATCTCTTGATTCTGAGAAGGCCGCATATCACTGTGCTCCCTGGTTCGGCAACTATCAGTTGGAGAAACTACATACAATCCTCGGCCGGTGCGTCATTCATCTAAATGCCTTTTACACCTCTGGGCGTGAGTGGGACTTTGTCTTGTCCATATGAACATCATTCATTCGAATGCTTTTGGCCAATGCTATTTAAGCAAATGCTTTCTGGCTGAGTCCTTTTGCGAATGAGTCTTTGATATAACTGCATGAATTTTGGGTTGTTTGGTGTACTAACAAAACAAAGGCATTTCTTTGAATGCCATTGGAGTTGTGATGCTTCTGATATTTTTTTGATCTCATATCAAACACATAGTCCTTCTGATGCCCAATGTCATAGATGTCTTGGACCATTCTCGCTCTTAACAAAGCTGTACTGTGTGTCATTCGACCTAATGCCATTCACCAAAATGCCTTTTTATACCACTGCATAGCTATGCTCGGGATACAGTGGCAAACAAAAGCATTTCAATGAATGATTTTTTGGGATACCGACATCAAAAGCATTTGTATGAATGTAAGAGGCGTAATCCACAAAAGGCATTCACGTGAATAGAGTGCGCACGAAACCATCTTGCTCCACGGCATTTAATGAATGGGCTAGCATGTACGCTTGAGCCAGAAAGGCATACAGATGAATAGTCAGGAGTTCGTTTGAAAAGTTACTTTTTTGCACATTAAGCCGAGATGTAAGACCAGTAGTAAAAGAAGCACTAAGCATAGCACTGATAAATAACTTATTTTTCAGCATGTTATAACCAGTGCATACCTGGTAGCTTTCAACCTTGTTTGGCGAGGGCCAGCTTAGGGCTTCTTTTGAAGATCTGAAATTGTATGTCGCGACCTTTCTTAACTTCTTGATAATCGAGATATCCGATAGATTCAAGTTCCCGCATTGCTTTACGAATTATCTGGTTTTGCGTACGAATAGGGGTTGTAAGAAGCAACCTTTCCCTCAACCGTTTCATATTAACGAACAACGTACCAGCTGGCATTGCTTCAAAATAAATATAGAGAGATTGCGCAGCTTCTTTTTTAGCCAAAATGTATAGAACCTGAAGGCTTAACAATGTCTTATGGTCGTAACGATACAGTTCCCACATAGAAGGATCCCCAACCAACTCAACAGTATCGCTTTTTGGATCAATCATAGCCTTCTGCACCAGATGCGTTACTGTGAACCGACCACTCCGAGAGTCTGAGAAGGCAAGCACTACCGATGCAAGGTTCATTAATGACTCTTTAAAGCGCGCACGAGTTCGTTTGTTGATGTTTGTTGAACTGATACCACACATCTTCGCAAACTCGTTAAAAGTCAGGGTAATCTTCTCGGAAGTAAAACCATATTTACTGAAAGCCATGATGATCCCGAGCCAGCACTTAAAGTCGGTAGACATAGATAGTTTGACACCAGTTATCTTGATGTCGTCATAACCCTCCGATCTTGCAATTTCCATACACGAAAGCTCATCAGAGGCATCAACTTCAAAGTTTCGGTCGCGGTTTTCTTTTGTGCCGACAGGGGTAAATACACTCAATCTCAACAGGGCCACGGGCTGAACCGACTTGGACGAGTTAGGCGTCAGTTGATAAGTCTTACCTGATTCATTACTGGTTACGTCAAAAGGATGGATTAACTCGTTGTTTTTAATCATTAACTTAACTCGTCGGTGATAAGATTTTCATTTGGCAAACTGTTTATAACATATTCTTGCAAATGCTTTTTACGCATTAACCTAAATGCCATAAGCATTCCAGTAAATGCCTTCCTTATTCATTCAAATGCTTTTCGCATGCATCCGAATGCCGGATCCTTTCATAAAGTCACTATAATCAATGAGTTAAAGATGCCGTGATCTTTACTTGAACTCTATTGATCTTTAGTGATCTAAAGAATTGATCTATCCTGTTGAAAACAATGATAAGTCCATATAAAACAAGGAATAGCGCTCCTTTAACAATATCTACAGATCGCAAACGGAAATGAACGAGGGTCTACTATCATTGTTTTATTCAAGACAGTTTTTATTTTAATTTTATTAAGCAAATTTTTTGAGTTTACCTTTTAGATGTATCAGCCCTATTTGGCAAATTTGAGGTTCATGTATCATGTAGTAAACAGGAGGAAGATATGAACAACAGCAAACATACAGTCATTGAAGTGGATACTAATCTAGTTGAAATTGAAAAGGGATTTAATCCCCGAGAGGCGGTAATCGGAGATTTGTGTTACGAACAAGAACCTGTCAAGTCGATGATTGTGTCAATCAAACAAGCCTTTAAGGAAGGAAGGCAGGTTGATATGATCAAGGTCGTAAAAAGAAAAGGTAAATATTTAGTTCGTCAAGGTCATACTCGTTTTCATGGCTTAAAATTAGCAATTTCTGAAGGTGCTAATATTCCAAAATTATCTGTTATCCTAATCGATTATAAAAACGAAATTGAAGAATACCTTGAGAACCTCGATGGTAACAGAAGCAATGGGCTAAATCCGGTTGGGCAAGCTCATGCATTAGCTCATGCTGTTAGTCTCGGGTATTCGGTTGAAGAACTAGCAATGCGATATCAACGATCAACTACCGCAATTCGTAATATGCTAAAAATCCTTGATATGCCATTAGAGCTTCAACGTTTGATTAGCCTAAATCTAATCAAAAAAACGCTCGCCATTGAAATAATGTTAAAATATTCCAACGATCACAAAATGGTTTTAAAACATATAGAAGGTTTCTTACCTGGCGTTAAGAATATTGAGACTACAACGAGCAAAATTGTAGGCATACCTGAACACAATGCAGCTGGAGCAGGACCAGACACCTTAAATAAAGGCGGACCAGAAAAGAAAAATTCGGCAGTCACTCGTAAGACTTTGGGTATTAAGCGCCTCTCGCATAAGAAAACAGAACGGCTAAAATCTGAATTTCTTGAGCTTGTGGAAAGTACACATACGGAATCTATAACGAATACTCAAACAGAACTAAAATTTGGTAGAGATAGTGCACACTTGTTCAAAAATGTTAATAGTAATAATGTAATATTTTCCAATGATGGTGTTCAAATAATCTTGAATGATGAAAAGCTAAATATTTTATTGTCTTTACTTAACGACGAAAATACAGCAATCATTGTTTCTAAACCAAAATTAGAAGAGCTTCTGGAAATTCGAGATCTCCTTAAGGAATATTAAAAACGAGGATTAGTTGAGTGATTAAACCTATAAAGCTGACTCTTATCGATAATTATAGTGATTTGCTTCTAACTCATGAAGTCCTTAAACGCAACATGGAAGAGTTAGAACACGGTAAACGTTTTGATCAATTTCCTGAAGGGCATGACCACTATGAAAAAACTGTGAAAGAAGCTGTAGCAATCGTAGAGGCACGTTTGGAGGTGTTTCGAAAATGAAATCTCTTTTCTTTACTCTTGATGGTCATATGGTACCAGCCTCAGTGAATGTATCACTTAACGGAGATGGAAATTATTATGCACCTATCGAAAGAGAATGTAACGAATGTGCGGGCACAGGCCACAAAGGGGCTGATTTATGTGAAAAGTGTCATGGGGTACAAACAGTTGGACCCATTATTGAAAAATTAGTGGCACTAGAGCCAATTACCTTTCTCGATAACATTCCGGAACTGCGTGTTAACCCAACACTCGAAGCATGGAAATCCAGAAACCACGTCCTTATTGAGAAAGCAAAAAAGGCTAACACTAAGTTTTCTAATAGTATATTGGCGCAATTAGACAATAACCGTTTCTTGACAGAACGCCAGCTGGATTGTTTCTTTACAACTTTTGATGTGATGTTGTCTGAAACTCCGGAAAATGAACAAGAAATTTTAAAACATAGCTACAATATCGGCCAGGTCATAAGCATTGAACTAACATTTACTGAAGTCAGGGCCGCGTACGCAAAAAGTAAAGGGAGTTATTTTTTTACATTTACTGGTAAAGTTAGAAATGACGGGATCGCTTTAACGGCCGATAAACAGGATCACATTTTATTGGGTGAACGTTATCATTTGACTGGAAAAGTCAGAAAATTCTATGAATTTGATTCGAAAAATTATGCTGCAATAACAGTTTTTAAGTTAAATAAACTCCAAGACAGTTAAATGTTTTTGCTGCTTAAATATAGAGCCAAGACTTTAACTGTCGTTAGGACTCACTCACGTAATATTGTTGCTTACGCAATGGGTTTTATCCCTCATAAAGATCTGCGAGTATAAATCTTTTACATTTAAATTCCCCTCTATCAGAACCTTTTCTATTGTAAAAAAATGATAATCTTATTAATTATAATTTTAATTTTTTGTATACCAATACCATACAGTTAAGGCTAAAAGGTGATGATGGAGATGGACTTTAAAATGCACAATGATCTGGGTCTCGGTTTCATTTGTAAAAATGCAAGAACATCGTCAAAGCCAACGTTAAGAAAAGTTACTTTTCCGGTAAGCGCATATGAAACGTCTAAGCTTTCTTTAACCGGTTTTCAATGCCCCACAGCCTGCCGTTTTCCTTTTTTTGTGCTATGCATGATAATCCATAACCATCTTTCGTCTGCATGCCCTATCACCCAAAATGAATGTTCAAATCATATCTCGCAATTTTCTATCGACATTAAAGTACAAGATTGGCTTAGCCGTTCAAGAGTAGCGTTTATTGATTTCCATAATCTTAGAAATACAGATAAAACCACTTTAATAACAGTGAACCATCTTGAAGCTTTACTTACTGTTATGTCGACTACTCTTGTCGCTTATGTTCCATATTCAAAAAAGAGACTAAACTTTAGCTTTCTAAACTCATTCACTTTGTCTAAAACTTCTCAAAGTTACACATTAACTTTCCCGGTAGTTCTCAGTCCGCTTTTAGATGCTCTTGGCGACTTCATTCAGGAATGCATAACCGAAAAATTGTTAAAACGACGAAATTCGAATTTCATGGTTTACGAGTATCTTAAACGTTCAGGCCAGAGCTCTCATAAAGTGGAGGACATTAATAACGACTTACAGCTTAAAAGTCTAAATATAAGACTTATGAGCGTCCTTACTGGCCTTTCTCAGCAAGGACTCATTTCATTTATTTGCGAAGGAAAGAGGGGCGACCGGAGAATAGAAGAGCTTCAGTTTATACCTTATGTTCAACGAACTTACCCTGAGGTATTAACTTTTGAGGAATGGATTAGCCTAGTTGATTAGAATTTACTCTATTTCAGCACGGCCAGTATTTCTGTTTCCGTTTTCCGTGTATTCGGCTTACTTCCTACGGATCGGTAAGCGCTGAGTCTGTGTATGACGAATCCACGCTCTTCATAGAGGCCCAAAGTGAATGATGTCAGGCTATTTGATATCGCAACAGCAGCGCCTTTTCTGTGAGCGTCAACGAGCATATTTGCTAACAGCACGTGGTCGCTTTGGCTGAACGGTTTACCATCGTAACTGACAAAACTAGTTTTGCTTGTTTTGTCATATGGCGGATCACAGTAAATCTGATCTCCTTCACCGGTTGCGGCCAGAGTCTCCTCAAAACCAGCGGTGATCAGTTCAATACCTGAAAGACGAAATGAAAGGTAGTCTATTTTATTGAGGTCAAGCTTCAGTTCTGTATGTTTCCCCCACGGCACTGAATAGATTCTTTCTGAGTTATAGCGGCACATACCGTTATAGCCCAGGCGATTCAGGGAGTAAAACAAAGCCGCTCTTTGAAGCGATTGACCAGAAATACAGGTTTTGTTGAAACGGTCCCTCATCTCATAGTAGTCCTTTTCGACAAAGGTTTTATCCGCCAAGTTTTGGACCTGATTTATAAAGTTAGTTTTCTGTCTTTGAATAGTCCTGTATAGGTTGATCAAGTCTGGATTGCTATCTGCAAGCAATGCATTTTGTGCAAACATGTTCAGAAAAACGGCACCACCGCCTATAAAGGGTTCTACCCACCGGCAACTATGATCGTGTGGGTAGTGATGGCTGATGAAAGGCATCAGTTTCGTTTTTCCACCAGCCCATTTGATTATCGGCATGTGTCTGAGATGTCGAGTCAAAGTGTCTATACCTGAGAGAGAAATTTAGGTGCTGGTATCGTACCTAACCACGGGCTTTAACTAATAACTTAGGGAGCAAAAAAAAGTTGTTTAAGACGCACAGTTTTGACTTTCAGCATTTCGGATTTATAAGATTTTTCCTCACTTATACCTGAACTTTATGTTTTGGATTTATGTATTTGTTTATGAAGCGATTTTTATGCCATCACAAGTAATGGGGAGCCACCTTTTTTTGTAAAAAATCAGAATAGGCTCAAAAAGTACCTTTTTTGCGAAAAATTATGAATTTTTTTTTCGGTAGTATCCCCGCTACGCAGAAAGTAAGCAGAAAAATGTAACGGAGCCCCTATGAGTGTTTTACTGACAGAACCTACACAGCAAGCTAATGACAAGGTCTTTAAAACGGCCCATGTTGCCTTTTCAGTAGTTACTGGCACAGGCCGTTACGTCACTGGGCTTAAACAGTTCCGTGATGCAAACCCTGAACTTTGTACTGAAGTAAGTGACCAGAAAGCATGGGCTATCCACCCTTCAGTAATTCAGGTCACGCCAGGCTTCAACTCCCGCGAAATGGGAATGGGTGACGATTACTATAAGCTCCCTGAGGTTGAAGAACACATCTACAACATCAAGAATGCCTACATTCGAGGTGACTATGTAGACCCTATCCGAGTACGTGTCATTGATGGGGTACCTTTTGTTCGCCAGGGGCACTGCCGTTTAAAAGCCGCAATGATGGCATGTGATGAAGATCATGACATCACAATCCTTTGCGTTGAGATTAAAGAAGATGAAATTGGCTGTGAGCTCGCGACCATTGATGGTAACCGTGGTCTTGCGCTTTCTCCTGTTGCGCTTGGCGAGTCCTATCGTCGCCTACATTCTCTTGCTGGCTGGTCACTCGAACGAATTGCTCAACGTGAAAATAAAAGCCCGACGACCATCAGTTCTCTTATCCGCCTGACAACCTGTTCTGTTGTTATCAAGAAATGGATTCATGCTGACGCTATTTCGTATGTTAACGTGCTTTCACTGATCGATGAGCTCGGCGAAACAGAAGCAATTTCACGTATCAAGAAGATGATCGCAGAACTTGAGCAGGCCGATGCGAATGGCATCACGGTGAAAAAAACCCAACATGGTCAGGTACGAGTCAGACCTTCAGACTTCAAGCCAGCACGGATTCCGCCGGTTATTGCCACAAAAGCCGTAGAAGGCGTCAAACTCATCACCACCAGCTTATTACAGAAACTGGGGGATATTGAATTGCCGGAGCTGACAGATTCAAGTGCTGACGAAGAAATCAACATTACGTTGAACCGCAGTACTCTGGAGATGTTGAGAAATCTTTCAAAAGAGATCACAGAATCAGAGAACAAGCAGCTTCGCCGTGCGGAGAATCGTCAGGCAAAACTTAATGGTGAGAAGCCAAAATACCCACGTAAAAAAAATGCTAAGAAGGCAGGGGAAGAGACCGATCAGGATACTGACCCACAGCCGGACGCAGAATAATTTACTTTTGGCAAAGTGCTGGTTTTGTCAGAGTCATTAAGGATTCAGGCTTTTTGCCCGCCTTTTTTAAACCTCCATGTATCGTTCTTGCCCCGTTTATGCGGGGCTTTTTTTTTGCTTCTTTCTATGAGTTGACATCTTTAAGTTTTATTCAGAGACATAAAAAACTTTTTCGTGTCACTGAACCTATTAGGTTACTGAGCGACGTTGCTATCCTGGTAAAAGTTTTTTCTAAAGGACCGGTAAAATGTCATCTCTTGATTCTGAAGCTAAACCCGATAATGCAGGTCACAGCGTACTGGCTTTAACAACCTCTCATAGCCTGGTGGTTAGCTCTCCTGAAACATTTCTTCCAGATATGCGCAAAGAGCTCGGCATTATCGCGGATCTTGTTGAGTCCTATAATGATGAACTCTGCTTGTTGAAACTCATGGCTGTCCAGTTCAAAACCCACAATCACCAGAAACTTTATTCTTATCTCTCAGGCTACAACCACAGCATCTCAGAAGCGGATGCTTTGTTCGCAGAAAACGCTCTGAGATCAGAATACTGGAAATGCGTTATGGCACTCACTGATGTTTTGCCTATCATGTCGGATGCCAAACGTAACGAATGGGATAAGCAGTTTACGGCCGACCGTTATATTATGCCGCCTCAGGTGATCCCTGATTTCACAGCTGACGCTGTAGTGGGCACAGTCGTTGCTTTGCTTAATGACCGCAATCAATTTATTAAAGAAAGGGTTTACGACGTCTTCCAGTCTCTGAGCCGCAGTCACAAGACAAACAAAGCTTTTGGGTTCTCCACCCGCATGATCACTACCGGAGTTTGCGAGCCGTCTAAATACCCCTGGCAGAAATTAAGGGTGGATTTTAAAGAGTCTGGCATTTCACCGCTGAGCGAGCTCCGCGTTATATGCGCATTCTTCCGTGGCGAACAGGTGAAGGCGATCCATAACACCAAATCATTGGTTGAGGCGTTGGTCGAACATGAGGGGTTCAGAAAATGGATCTGCATCGATGGCAACAGTATTCGTTTCAGGGTTTACAAAAATGGATCAATGCATATTGACGTCCACCCTGATATCGCCGAGCGGCTTAACAATATTTTATCAGCTATCGTACCGCTGGCATTACCTGCCGACCGTATGGCTCATAGCAAGAAATCTTTGGAGGCATTCCCTGTACTTAAGCAGTGCATCGACTTTGATACCCGGATGCAGCTTTCTGAACTGATGTTTAAAAATGACGGGGACAATAAATGGAGTTGCTGGACATCTTTAGGGTCTCTCGCCGAACGCAAATCTTCGAGTGTTGCCGCTGACACCCTTCGGTTCTTAGGGGCAACAGTAACAAAATACGATGTGACATTTTCCTATGATCCGTGTGAGGTTATTCGTTACATCGGCCAGATAGGGGAGATGCCTGATATTGTATCGCATCAGTTTTACCCTTCATCTTGCCGAATCAGCGAATATGTATCTTCCCTGCTTGGTGCAGGGGAAGGGGATACCCTCCTGGAGCCTAATATTGGCCATGCGGATTTGCTTAAATCATTCCCTGCCGGTGTGATCGTTACTGGCATCGAGCTTGATACTTTGAATTGCCTTATCTCCCGGGCTAAGGGATACGATACGACAGAAGCTGACTTCCTCACATGGTCTAAGTCTAATCAACAGAAGAAGTTTGATTATGTCGTGATGAACCCACCTTTTGCCGATAACCGGGCCAGGCTGCATCTCCAGGCAGCTGCATCTCATCTCGCAGCCGGGGGATCTCTAGCAGCCGTTCTTCCATTATCTCTTCAGGGGCTCGATAACCTTTTGGGGGAAGAATTCCGGACGGAATGGATGGACGTTTTTGAGAACGAGTTTGAAAACACGACCGTTTCGGTTCGCATCCTGTACGCCGAACGTATTCAACAAGAGGAAGTCCTATGAGCAACCAACCCACCAGCCTGCCAGAAGAAGATATTGAGTTTGTTATGGATACCTTTCAGAGGAGCATGGGTAAATCCAAGCCTGTCAGGGATACTCAACTAGAGGGTGAGAAACCGCAAAGTAAAGAGTCCGCAAACTCAACTGAAAACCCCGGTTATGAAGAATTCTATTAATTACGCTCATGATATCCTGGTGCAGTTATTTAGAATGATATTTGAGGGATGGGGGACATTGTGATTAAAAGGCGTAACATTCGACGATCAGTTTATGGATTGCTTATTGTTCTTATCGCCGGAAATGTGTGGTTAGGCCTTAGAGCTGATAAAATTCATAAAGTGCGTTATCAGGATTTCTGGTCACCGGCAACTGTGATTAAAGCAACTGTAATGCCTTCAACGAATGAAACCCAGCTCAGTGGTAAAATCCCTAAATCGGTAAGAGTTTCAAACAATTATGTTGAGTACTCGTTACCGGGCACACTCTCGGCCAAGACCATTTACCGAAGCGTGTTAGAAGATGAGATGCTCACTTTGCTTAATGCTGGAGGTCAACTTGAAGTTAAATACACTCTGGACAAGCAGACAAATCGAACTAAGGTATGCACTAAGTGCTTACGGGTGATTAAAGATATTAACCATCAATATTCAGCCACTGAGGTAAAGCATGGGCAGTCCAAAATTTGAAATTGCTGAGCAAATTAAAATGTGGATCGTTGTTTATCTAGTTTGCTTTTTAGCACTTTACTGTGTGTTAAGCGCTCTACATGCGCTTTATGATCCGCTAAATTTACCAGCCCTGACGTGGCCTATCAGCTGGTTCCTGGTGCCTGAAATGACAAGTTTTGGCAGTGCATTATTAGCTTTTGTCCTAACGCCAGGCCTTTGCTCTATAATTGCTGTTTTATTCGGTAAGTCTATCTTTAAAAAAGCTAAAACAAAAATATAGAGTTAATTAGATTGGTGGCTCAGGTTTATAAAACCTCTCACTAGTGAGGTTTATTTTTTATTTTTGGCTGAGATTAACAGCGTTTTCCATAAATGTATCAATAACAACCGTAAGAGACTGGCTGGTACCATGGCTATACTCAGGCCAGGGTAAAAAAGGATATGAAGAATACGCCATCAACATGATACTGGTTGGGCAACGCCAGTCCGTTGGAACACCTTTACTGTAATGGACAATCATAGCCGGGCGACTACAATCAATATCTCCAGCGTTTTTATCGAGTACGAAAGTAGCCAGAACGCCGGTGTCCTTCTGGGATACGAAAACAAGGCTGTCAGTAAAAATAAAGGCCATTAAGGAAGAGGCCAGGAAAGCGCCAGTAAATAAGGACTTCTTCTCTTTCCAAACGCGTCGAGCATATAACCCCATTAGCGCTACCGCTGAAACCATTCCGTACCACTGAGCACCCAAAGAAAAATCTGTTACTGTTTTAGATGTCATACTTTCATTAATAGTAATCATTGCGACAATGAATGGTGATGCGATTCCAAGTGTTGCTAGGACTATCAGCGATATTTCAGACCGGTTTTCTTTAGCGGATCCTTTACTTATTGCAGACATTGCTCTGAACATAACGAATGTACTGTTGAGCATCAGAAAACAGCATAAGAGCATGTATAACATTGGGTTTCCTCAACCTAGAAGTGATGGTTTCCCTGTTATTTTACATAAATTTGACTCAACAGATGCTTTTAAAATCTCGCTTCCTTGAATTTACAAACATATCAGCACAATTGGCAAACATAAAGGAGCAGCGTCTATCAAAAGTTACTTTTATGATTGGTTGAATACTCATTTTGAAGGCTAAAATCCAAAAAAGTGGATACAAAAAGTTACTTTTGCGTCATCCAGATGCACTGCCGCCATTTTGCATTCTGTACGTTGGTTGCTTTCTCACTTGATGTCTCTTTTAACAGGCAAATTATCACTTTATCCGACCGGACCTTGTAGGCTGAATCCGTAGAATAAGGCTATAACCTATTCCCGGAGCATCATATGCGTAAAACTCTAATTGGCTGCATGGTTGCAACTGCCCTTGCTACTGTATCTTCGGCACATGCTCAGGTATTTAGCTACTCATTTACAGATACCAATAAGGCTGTTCGGAATATCAAACCTGCAACACAAACATATCTTAATCCCGCTGGTGTTTTGACTCTGAACTTGATATCGGGTCTTGATCGGTACGAGCGAGTGACGGTCACACGAGACAGCGATAAAAAGGTTATGTATTCCTCCGTCTCGACCAAAACGAGCGTTGCAGATCGTATCGTTGCTGCCGATGGAACAGAATACTATGGAAAGGATATGGTTCTACCGGCGCTCGGAGAAGGGACCTTTACTGTAGTCAATGAAACTCTGGATATTCGCCAGACTGTAGTGAGCACATCTACTTATCATTTCATCGTTGATACAACTCCTCCACGCTATAAGAGTATTTATCCGAGTCAAAACGCAGGTTACGACATGGTACTTTCTGGGCCACTTTGGGAGTTGGGCCGAGGCGGTAGTGGCCAGTTTTCTATATTTGCAGACGGTATTGAGGATGCTAGTGGAATTGACAAGATCCGTCTTGTCATTAAACGAAGTAATGGTTCTGTGGTCTCCGACAATAACCTGAGTTATGACACAGCCAATAAACGTGCGTTCTATCCGTGGATTAAAGATATGAACACCCAGGCTGGCATGCCCTCAAGTGATCTTGATGAAGAATTCACCTTCAATTTCATCGTTACGGACCTGGCAGGAAATACGCTTAACATTCCTCCCCAGCGGTTTTTATATGACGATCAAATGGGAGAATTTACGCCATTTGCAGTTCATGACTCACGTGTAAGCACCAGTGTTGTACCCGGCATTTCTTCGGGATACGTCCCGTTTAAACGAGGCCTTACAGTGCTGGAAAACCCCTACAAGTTGGTTATACGTATCCCAAGAACTAACTGGAAGCCATATCGAAATGGTGGCATGAGCATTACCAATAACTATGGCGGAGTACAGGTCCTTTCCGAAGATGCCACCTATGTCTACGTGGAAGTTAAGCTGCCACAGGGTGCCTTAGATGGAAACTACTATAGACCTGTGAATACATATCAATGGTCTGGAGGAGATCTTGGTCAGTATGCCAGCTGGCTCAACTGGGATCCTGCCTCTGTAAAGAGTCCGGCTTGGGGAAGTTCACCCATAGAACGACAAAAGGCTGATGGAACATGGTTCAACAGCGTAAACTGGAACCTGTTCAAGGCATCTGATATGCCTATAAAACTTACTAATATCCGATTCAATGTACAGGCCAGGCCATATGATCAAAAAATCACTGGCGGAGCAACATGCAGTATTCCAGCTGGCTCAACAACCTGTACCGTCTCTTTGCCCCAGGATATTATAAATGGCACTACCGGTTATCTTCATAGTGGCTATGAAGTAAGGTCAACCACCGAAGCAACCTTCTTTGCCCCTATATGGGAGAATATAGCCTGGCATACACTGGGTCCCTCCGTCACTGGATTTGATTACAATGAAACCACCAACATTCTCCAGGTTTACGTGAATCAACCTGGAGATGGTTCATATTTCGACCATGTTTATGTAAATCGAGTTTGGTTGTCAGATAAAAACCGTAACAACGCAGAAATAAGCGTAACCGGCAAACAAACAGGTAGAAATATGGCGTCTGGGAACTACACGTATGAGTTCAACATGAAAGAGGTACCAGAAGGCAGTTATAACGTGGTGATTAATGCCCAAGATACATTCAACAATACCGGTAACCTCCCTTATCAAACAGTTGTCGTTGATAATACAGCACCATCTGTAAGTATTAGCTACGAAGGAAAACCGATCAGCAAAAACGTAACAGTATATGGGCTGGAGAACGTCCGTATACAGCTCACCGATGCTCTAACTAAACCATCCTTAAGCCGTATGACTCTTCGCGGTGGCCCTGTTTCTGATGCGGTGGAATTGTCTTGGGTGAATCTGGGAAACAACCTGTATGCACCTAATTATCCCAAGATCTTTCCGTCTCTTAATGAAGGCGAAACATACACTCTCACAGTTCAGGCCAAAGATGAGATGAACAACGTTAAAGAAAGCTCAGTCGAATTTAACTACCTTCCAAACAATCTCGTCAGGCTAGAGAATCTGAAAACCTTAGCTGTCAATGCTTCTCTCAAAACATCTGACAATACTGCTCTGGCTGTTCTGTATGCCAGCCAGCTGCGTAAAAAGGATGGTTCAATCGCTACAGGGCTTCAGGACGCAGTGCTTACTGTCCGTAAGGACGCTGCATTCGGCGTGACTGTAAATGGCGTTTCTGCGATGCCAGGTGAAAGCAAAGAGCTTCAACTGGATTTGGGGCTCGGGGACAGCCGTAGCTTTCCTATTTTCCCTGCTGTATCCGGCCTTACTGGCAGATCTGAGTTCATGATTAACATTGAAGAATTAAAATAAAGCAGGGCTGTTTTGCTGAAGCACAACGGCCGCCTTCTGATGCGCCGTAGCCCATGTTGTTGCAAATCAGTCCGACGTTCATTGCGTAAGTAACGCTTACTGCGGACCATGGTAGTGATTAGACTCACTACCATGGTCATTTCACCACATATCTTCTCTGCATTGCTCTTGTTGGGCAGACTAGTAACTCGTCACTAAATTGCAGCTTTTGTCTTGCTAAGTCGCTGGTATAACTGCACTACGAAATCGTCAAAAGATTTTATCCCTCATGTAGATCCAATAAATGATCCCAAAGGTGCCAGAGAGTACAAAGAAGATCCCGGTACGCTGTAGGCCGCATGGTTACTGGGCTGGAGCATTGTCACTGACAACAGTAGCGACATAAGTGACAACGGGAGTGACTTAAAAGACAATGGTAGAGACTATTTCGACGTTGGTAATGATTTTAAGTGACAATGGTAGTGAGGTTAGACTTAAACTTCCACTGTGAGGTAAGGTGACTCGCATTATTTAAATAAATCATTACTTTCAATTACTTGCGACACGAGTCTGCATGTATGCTTCTATTTCTCAAAAATTTATCCACCGAAAATGCCTGTGGCTGTGATTTAGCTTTGACGACAGTTTTTATCAGGGAGGCAAGTTGAGACCTGTATAAGAACTAAGCATTTATTTATCCCCATTTTCCACAAGGTAGTTCCAATAATTAGTACCTTAGTGTTCCTGATAGATCAAAAGAGATCCCCGCTGCCTCCAGGCCAGACGGCACAAGGCCTGAGACGTGATCAGTGACAACAGTAGTGATTATTTTGACATTAGTAGTGATTATTATAACGTTGGTAATGAGTTTTTTGACATCAGTAGTGATCAGAGCGACAATAGTAGTGACTTTTCATTAGATCTTTTTAACTTGATCTGATCCGTTGTTGATAAGAGTTGCAGGTCATTGTATGCAAAGAGTTTTTGCCAAGTTTTAATGAGTGGAGTCGTTTTTTTAGGTAGAACTTATGCACAGATATGGATCATCACAATGATCCATCCAGTGACATAGAGTTCGCTGGGGCTTACTATTCACCAATCTGTTTACACATTCAGTGATAACTTATTATGACTAAAGAGAAAGATACTGAGCAGCAGGACCTGGTCACCAGGGCTTTCTCTGTTAGAGAGAAAGAATCAGGTAAAGACATCATTTTGCGTCCTAACAGCAACCGTACGGTGCAGTCTATTGCTTTGATGCGGCTCGGGCTGTTCGTCCCATCACCAAAGAGTGTGGGGCGTCAAAATCGGGAATATAAAACGGTTGGCTTTGACGCAACGAAAGAGTTACAGACGCTCTCTTTAATGGAGAGCGAGGGGTTCACCAATATTTCAATTGTCGGTGAGCGTCTTAATATGTCAGTAGATTTTAAGACGTGGATGGGCATCATTCGAACCTATGCCAATCATCCGATTAACAATGACACGATAAGCTTAAAATTCACTGAATTCCTCAAGCTATGTACGCCTGAAAATTATCGCTCATCTACAGCGTCCAGAAAACGTATAGACGCCTCCTTACGCAGGTTAGCATCCGTTACCTTGTCGTTCACCAGTAATAACTCGTCCAAAGTCTATACAACGCATCTGGTACAGTCTGCCCTGTTAGACCCGGAATCAGATCAGGTTGTCCTTCAGGTTGATCCTAAGATTTTCGAGCTCTATCAATACGATCATAAGGTTTTGATGCAGCTGAAGGCAATTAAGGAGTTGGCCAAGAAGGAAAGCGCCCAGGCTCTCTATACGTTCATAGAGTCATTACCGCCAAATCCTATACCGATATCCCTTACTCGGCTGAAAAATCGTCTGAACCTCAAAACACGAGCAAATAGTCAGAATGCTACCGTGAGAAAGGCTCTTGAAGAGTTGGCATCGATAGGATACCTCAAGTACACCGAAATTAAGAAAGACGGAAAAGTATACTTCCAGATTCATAAGCGGGATCCCGATCTGAATTTGAACAATACTCAGCCTCCTTTAGAAGTGGTTGAAGATGAAGAAGAGAACTCAGGGTCTTCTGTTTTAGAAGGTGAGTTATGCCCACCAGCTGACCCGATTGACGGCGATGATGTTCTTACCGTCCATGATTTAACCGCTGAAGAACTGCGCTATATTCGTAGTCTTCGAAGCCAGAAAAAGAACAGCAACGCCAGCTAAAGTTAACCCGGCGGTTTAGGCTCCGGGTGCTAAATTACTTCTTCGATTTTCGTTAGTCCCAGCCCGCTCTTTCACGTCAACGGTAATGAGTCAAAAGTCATTACCGTTGTCATTGTTCTCTACCACCCTATGTAGATCGAGATTGCGAAATTCAACGCTTTCTCCTGAGTCACCTGTTAACACCCGGTTTCTACGCTTTACTTCATTGGCCAGTACATCCAACGGAAAATATCGTAACGGGGTGACAATGGCAGTGAGTTGACCCACTCACTACCATCGACATTCAAATCCCGGCTTCTCTGGTAGCTATAGTGACAATGGTAATGATGTGTACCTTACTGGCATTGTCATTGTCCTCCGAGTGTGCGTTCAGCTTTGGGAGGACACCGGAACTTAATGCGGCGAGTCACGGCCATTGTGAATCTCGATTGGATTGGCGAATACGGCTTCCGGTTGGGCCAGATGTCAATGGTTATGCTTCATCCAGCTCATTACTGTAGTCATTGCCGTTCAGTTGAGCTGATGCTCCTCTCATTCTATATGGCGACAACGGTAGTGAGCCCAGAAAGTGACTACCGTTGTCATGGCCGTCCAGTAGAGCGGGTCAACCTCTTAACTCACAGGGTGACAACGGTATTGAGCCCAGAAAGTCACTACCGTTGTCATGGCCGTCTGGTTAAGCAGATCATCCTCTCAATTCACAGGGTGACAATGGTAGTGAGCCTATTAAGTCATTACCGTTGTCATTGCCATCCAGAAGAGCGGATGATCCTCTCAATTCATACGGCGACAATGGCAGTGAGCCCAGCAAGTCACTTCCGTTGTCATAGCCTTCCAGAAGAGCAGATGAGCCTCTTAATTAACAGGGTGACAACGGTAGTGAGCTCATTAAGTCATTACCATTGTCATGGACGTACAGCTGAGCTGCTCATCCTCTCAATTCACACACCGACAATGGTAGTGAGCTATTAAAGTCACTACCATTGTCATATACGTCCAGTTAAGTGGACCATCCTCTCAATACACACGGTGACAACGGTAGTGAGCCATTAGAATCACTACCGTTGTCATTGCTTTTCAGGTGCACTGATAAGGCTCTCAATAGACACGACGACAATGGCAGTGAGCAATTAGAGTCACTACCGTTGTCATTGCTTTCAGCTGAGCTGATAAGGTACGTCATTTACACGATGACAATGGCAGTGAGCCAATCGAGTCACTACCGTTGTTAATGCCGACCAACCGAGGGAAGGGTCCGCTCAAAGAACTGAGTGACAACAGTAGTGAGATCATCCAATCACTACCATTGTCAGCTTAAACCTGTAGGACGAAGAGGCTTGTCCGATAAAATGACGACAATGGAAATGAGCCTATCCATCACTACCACTGTCATTAAAGTCCAGCGGTTCAACGTTAATCAGTAGCTCCGGATGACAATGGTTGTGAGTCAGGCAATTCCCAAGCATTAGGTGACAGCAGCGTAACACCTCTAAGCTCACTTCTGTTGTCAGGGGTTAGGGTATTGAGTCTCTACCGTCGTCAGTGTTTCTGAGACACCAGTATTGCAGATCACTACAATTGTCACTTAAATATCGACGGGGGAGTAGATGCAAGTGACTGGCTAACCAGTACCAGTTTAGATTCAAAACGATCCCATCTTTGTGGATGCGCTTGAGTAAGCTCGTATGACGATATGTCAGAGAAGTGACAACAGGTGTGAGTTGCCGGACTCACTCCCGTTGTCATCCCCGGTTGAAGGAAGAGAATCCCCGGGGCTGTATATTTACCAGGTATCCTTACTCAAGGGGTTCGACACTCACTCCCATTGTCGTAATCAACGAGTATGCATTGTCTTTTGAAAGCATCGCTGGAAACGTACGATTAAAGTAACTTTTCTTTCGGTTCTTCCTTGCGAATCTCTGAAGACGTACTGGCTGATCGGAGTCGAGGAGGGCAGTAAAATTGAAGCCGTCAGTTTTACTGTCGGCTCCGGGTAGTTACTTCAACTCGTCGATCTGAATCATGAATTCTGAGGTGCCAACTTTCCCATTTTCGGAAGGATAAACGGGTAACAGAAGATTATCCCCCTGGCCCATATCTATTTGCACCTCAACTGACTCGCCTGGAGCCGCCTGTGCCCCATTAAATTTAATACCGAAGGCTGCATCCTTCCGCACAGTCAGCGTTGCGTTCTGGACCCCTTTAGCAATTTCTCCATTTGTCTTACGCAGAACGTTAGTGGACAGGTACGCAAGTGGTACGCCATCTGTCGTTTTGAGAGGTGAACTGACCGACAATGTGCGTAGATTATGTAACTGCACAAGGTTATTCGGTAGATAACTGAACTTCTGAGTATAGGTTTTGGTATTCGACTGACTATCGGCAACTGTTACGCTAATTGAATAATTTTCAGATGGTTCGAAATTTGGGAACAGCCTCGGATACTCAGGCATGTATGTATCTTTGCCTGCCGGTGACCACGTAAGCTCAACGTTATCAGCTGTGGGGCCACCTACGAGCTGAAGACGGGTTATCCTCGGGGTTGTCAGATTATCTGCCAGAGCGATCCTGAGGTTCTCCAGGCCGTACACTACCGTATCGTCTTTTACCGGCTTTCCGTCGAATGTTATGGCCACTGTCGGAGGAGTGTTATCCAGAGCAATTTCTCCGAAAGTTTTATTGGTCTGGTTCTGGAAGAAGTCCCTGATGTTGACCTCAACGTTGTATTTTCCTTCAGACTGACGGGATAAATCATAAGCAATCGTGTAGTTACCTGAGATACGAGATTTGATTACGCCTGTTGGTGACATCCGGGTACCGGTGTTCTTATCGGAAAGATAAAATTCCCTCAATGAGACCGAGTCGAACCAGTTACCATCGCCTTCAAGTGACGCCAGTACATCCAGCTGCTTGTTAGTCTCGTCATATGATATCGAGTTTATTACCGGCAGTTGTTTATTGTTCCAGCGTGTCATAATCCATTGCTCAGACCGCAAAATGGGATTGCTGATGCTGCGAACGAAGTAAAGGATTCTATTGTAGCCCTGGGTACCCAAGGCCATATCAAACGTCTCAGGCGCTTCACACGAGGTTTTTCCTGCCGGAATGGTGCAGGTCGCCTTACCGCCGATCTCCTGTGCAAAGGGCCGGGCTTCAACGTTAAAACGAAGTCGGGAAATTTTAATTGGCAGTCGTGATGAAGCCACACTCTCAAAATCCTTCCACTTAACCCAGTTCCCCTTATCATCGAGGAAATCTACCCAGGTACCCGCAAATGCAGGCGTTTGGTTTGCAGATGGGTTTAGAACGAGGCTGTATGACGGATAATACCCTCCCCACTGGCCAAAGTTCGCCATACGAGCCATATCCCCATTAATTGAGCCATAGGGAAGAGTCATTTCAACATAAGCATAAGTGCTGTCTACAGCTATCTCTTTGGGGGCGGAATATTGATTGATGAACTGAAGCCCACCTTCTGAATAAGCACGGTAGTTAGATTTTGGGATCCGGTAGACTAATCGAATAGGGTTTTCGTTAACGACCATACCGGCTTTGTAAGCCGGATAATTAGAAACCCCGGGTACGACGCTGGAAGACGTATTTGGATCATGAACGGCCCACAGTGTCATCTCACCCAGCGTGTTGTCGTAGCGAAATTTTTGAGTTGGCAGCGTTCGGCTATTACCTGCGTTATCGAAGATAACAACTTTTGCAGTAAAGTCTTCATCCAGGTTGCTGTCTGGTATTCCGGTTCCCTTAACTGAATTCTTAGAGTAAGTGTGGTACATCTTTTGGCCGGATACGTCATACTGCATCTGTGTAGTGCTGTAGAGGCTACCGTCCTGCCTGTAAATATATATTAGGCCCTTATCAATACCATTTGCATCACTTACGCCCGAAGAGGTGAAGTCATACTGCCCCGTTGCCTCTAATCCAAGCTTCCACACGTCACCAGCGGTAGAGCCAGAACCAGTATTAGCGGTAAGAGCATTTGCCGCTGGAGGGGTGACATCAATTAGCCAGTTATAGTTATAGGTCGCTACAGGCTTCTGATTGAGATCTAACACGTTTATCTGAACGACAAATTTGCCTTCACCCAAAGCAGGCAAAGTTACTTTTTTGCCGTAGAACTCACTACCGTCAGCAGCTGTTAGTCGGTCTGATACACCCGTCCGTGTAGTCGTAGTATTAAGAATGACAGTTCCAGTGTCTTTCGTGACTTTGACATTAACGAAACGATCAAGACCTGAAATAAGTGTCAAAGTTACCGGTGATGCCGGATTAAGCATAAGACGAGAAGACGGGGCGTGGATCTCAATACCGTTCGTGTCCTTAAAGGCCGATTCATATATCTGAGCTGGGGCCTGAACAGACATACCGAGTCCGGCTACAGCAGTAATAAAAGCGAGATGTTTCATTCTTATTCCCCTTTAGGTTTGGTGTTATTTTAAGCTTTTCCTAAAGGTCACTATGTTCGTAAAAGTATAAAAAACTTCTCCATATGGTGCTCGAAATTACAAATCTATAATTTGCCTTTCGACAAACCTTATTGTGCGTTCAGGACGTAAATCTTTCTTTTTGGAATTACATCTGACATTGCTGTGGTATCCAAACTGGCAACGATTGCAAAACTTATAACATTAGCCTGAAACTATCGGCATCCACATATCGCATTAAGTGATGCTTTTACTTTGTGTAAAAAAGAATCAGGATAAATTAGGTATGACAGATATAAATGCGTTAACGGACGGCATATATGAATCAAAACCTGGCGGTATTACGCCACCAGTCGAGAGGGGAGTGAACCTCAGTCAGTACGTCTACCTTCGTTCCGCAAGGCGCTTCTTGTTGTGAATTACAAACTGCCCTGGCGAGAACTGCATCATTTCACCCCCAGCAACACACGTGCCTCTTCAACGGTTTGCCACGAAGGCATTGCTACGCCAGATTGACTGCCGTTGCCTCTGCGCTCACCGGTGTCACATTCTACATAAAGACGCATCAGCATCGCTTCTATTTCAGCGGCCCGGCTATTATCCATTACCAGTTCTGCTGCGCGTCGTAGCTGTTCTGGAATGTCATTCCACATTCCCGCACCACTTCTGTCTTTGTTAGTGAGCAAGTCTTCAATAGCAGATGAAGCCATGTTAAGCAGGTCAGCCGAAACTAAAGGCATCGGCGGGGCGGTATAGAGGATTCGACGTCTTCCGCGTCTGTCTGGATCGTATTTATCATAAAAAGCTTTGTTCACATCTTCCCAGTGCCACTGAAGTTGCCCGGTTGCGTCATGGTGGCAAAACTCGCACTGATAAACAGGCGCAATCGACATAACTGCCTTTCCAATACGTGCCAGTACAGCAACTTCGTCAGCTCTAAGACTCATTGCTTCGCTTGGGTTACTACCCTCGGAAAATTCCAAAATTTGTTCAATACGTTCTGGTGTGAAAGTGGTCATAGGCTTTGAAAACATATTTTTTCCAGTTGTGCTTACCATATCATCAGGCCTTAAGAGCGTTAGCGAATAATTAACAGGTCAGGACCAAAACTAAATCCTTCCCCCATACGGTCTTCATGACGGGAGACATATGCCTTACCGTATTTCTCCAGATCCTGTAAGCGATCTTTTGCCAGATTCCACGAGTATTCCTGGCCCCACACGGGTCCGTCACGCCCGTCAAAGCGGTCAGGTTTACAATTTGCTTTCAGAAGTGCGTAGACATGCTCCAGCGTGGGTAGCTGCAAAGCACTATTAGCCTGAGAAACGGCAGTATGCGTCATTTCTGTTCACTCTTTATTGATTTAGTCAGTTAAGCCGGTCAGGTAACTTTAACCGGCTACTCGTATTAAGATTTCTTTCCGGTTGCTTGTCAGTTAGCGGCGAAGATCAATTTCAAGGCGGGCTGTTTTGACCTTTGTTCCGGACTCCCTAAATGTATCATCCGGAAGAGGCGAAATTTGTCCGCCAAGTTGTTTGACTCGCTCCCTGAGCGCTTTTGTCAGTGTGTCTTCCCGGAACAATACCCCAGCTGACAGAATGGCCTGTAAGCGACCTCGCTTAGCGAGCATTGCGATGGCATGCATGACATGTTTAACGTCAGAGCGTTTAAGGAATGGTGGATTCATAACGATAACATCAAAAGTTTCATCGGGCTGGTACCCAAGAAAGTCGGTATGCACCAGCTCGGCCCCTGTGCTAAGGACACTATCGTTCTTCACTGCAAGGAATCGCTCATCGTTCAATTCGATCCCGGTAATCAATGCATCCGGAGCCGCCAGTTTTAAGGCTTTCAGAATGCGGCCATCACCAAACTCAGGCTCCAGAACACGTTCCCCGGCAGCTGGTTCAGCGCGTAGAACCATATCTGTGACTAAATTCTCAGGGGTAGGGAAGAAATTGAACAAATCACGTGGGATGTCGACCGAACCTGTCAGAATGATTTGCTCGATACGCTCAGCTGCATCCGCCGTAAAAATATGTGCCTGCTCTTTTCGGTTCCATTTGCCACCGGCAGCTTCCAGCACTTTGTTTGTCTTAACATAAATGCTGCGGTCGAGCTGGTCGGCCAGGAAAAGAAAGTTCCCTTCAGCACGGCAGCGAGATAAGACGTTCAGAACTTCAGTTGAGATTTGCATTAAAACTCCATTAAGAGGATTTACCCGCCTGGCGGCAGCGGGTTGGTTACTTAAACAGGACAATTCAGATTTGGCCTTGGTTAGTCGGCAGACAACAGCAGGGATGGGCTGTTATAAGCGAAGCGGTCAACGGGAGCCTTCTCAAATCGCTGACCGCTTGCATCAGGGGTCAGAACGAGTCCGTTATGGGCGCAATGAATGTGGAGCAACATATCCCCGCCGGTGTTGATGTGTAAGGCAGGCACACCCTGATCGATTTCGAACATGACACCAAAACAGGGGTTACCTTCCTTGTTAACAACTTCACAGTGGATGTTATGTTGGCCGGTAACGCTGACCTGATAGGCCTGACTGTCCTCTTCTCTCAGTGTTTCCTCCTCCAGGCGCCAGTCCTGAAGTGTGAGGCTAATTTCAGGGGTATCATGCTCCTTCTGAAGAGCCTGGATACCTTTACGGAACAGCTGCATCATTTCATGAGTAAGGCAGTCTTCCTCAGCTCCAAAATGTTCTTTCCAGCCTTCAGGATCTGCATACATCCAGACGTTTTTAGCGAGCGAAGGTAAGGAAGCATCAGGCTCTACAAGGAGGTGAGGGATGCTCTCTTTGATTCCGAGATAACGTACTGGCTGGCCGTTAAGCGGTAACCCATCCGGCACTGTAACTTCAGCTCCTGGCAAGACGACGCTGTTTACCAGACCTCCACAATGTTCTGCCACCACCCGGCCTAAATCTGCCATAAACATCCGATGCTTTTCTGGTGAGTCCAGCTCACCAAGGAGTTCAGGTTTAAGCAGTAAACCGGTAATAATCTCAGTCAGTTCACGAGGAGATACTAATTTATACATTTTGTTTTCCTTTTCTGTGTTGGCTTTATATTAACAATCCAGATGCACGAGCTAATAACCTCCAGACAACTTTTTCAAAAATTATATACTTAAAGCAGGGGCTAATATGCGCAAGAAATGAATTTAGGAAGGATGGCTTCAAATTTAACTTTTTGGTTTTTTATTTTAGACGGACTTTAAAATAGCATCGCTGGTAAAATAATAAACATGGTTTATTTTTTGTTTGTATTGACAATCAAATGGGTAAAAATTAATTTACTTACATGGCGTATATTTAATGCCACCGTCCCGGCGGCACCGGGCATAAAAGGAAAACCATCTTGAAACCAATGCTCAAAAAAGATTTTTTTTCAGCTATTGAAAACCTTCTCAAAGCTGGCTTTCAACCTCGCTTTTACACTGTTAACAGTGGACGAATCGGTCTCATTACATTCACTGATAAAAATGGAACAAAACAGGTCCCGCCGGGCAGAAAAGAAAAACATTAAAATTAGCTATTTTCCCGAAAAGATCTCGAACACTGAAAAAGTATCATGGGGAACCTGATCAGGAGACAACCCATGAAAATCAAACTAGCCCTGCTTATTGCATTTGCAGGTTTCAGCGCAGGAGCTTCCGCTGAAATCGCAGAATTCAGCTTTAAAGATACCCTGAACGTTAAAAAGACCGTATCGCCTGCATCCGTATGGATTAATCCGGTAACGAGCTTTGACGTTGCCGTTATTTCCGGTCTGGACCGTTATATTACGCTCAGTCTGCTGAAAAGTGACGGGAGCCTCATCTGGAGCACGAAAAGCAGCCTGGTTACCGTAGATGACCGTACCACATCTTCGACAGGCTTTGATTATTACGGCAAGACTCTGACCGTACCAGCGATGGGAGAAGATAGCTTCACCCTCAGAGAGGTGATTACCGACTTGCAAGGGAAGGAGGTCTCCCGGCAGGATTACCCGCTTGCAATTGACCGAACGCCTCCGGCAACGGGTACCATAAGTTATACGAGAAACGGGTGGAACTTTGGCAGCGAAGCGATCTTCACTTCAGTACCAGCCGGTATGCAGTACGCCAGCGTCCAGGCACTGGTCTTTAATGGACTGAGTGATAAAGGTTCCGGGCTTGCTAATGCTGAATATTTCATAACCGATGCCGCTGGAGTGGAGCGTAAAAAGCCAGCGGAAATTAATACAGTGGAAGGTAGCGTAACCGTTCAAGTCGCCGACGCAAGCAGCAATGCCCTGGCACCGGAAAACCGCTCTGAATATAAAGTGGGGATCTACCTTTATGACAAAGCGGGAAACAGGATCGAACTAAGCCGCCGAAGCGTAATTGATCGGGTTAAGCCTGACGATATCATCCAGGTGCAGGACGCCACTACCGGATCATGGGTCACTTATCAGTCTGGCATGACCGTCTTCCAGAACCCTATTTCCGTACGGGTATTAAGGAAAAAAAGTGACTTTACTGCTGTTAACGGTTCCAAATATGGCTGGGCGGACTCGAATTTCCAGACGTCCGATAGCACTTATAATATTTATACTTTCAAATACATATATCCCAATGTGGGGGATACTTATCATGAATTCCAGACTCTGGCAGGAGGAGTAAGACGAATTCATCATAACTCCCTCAACTTCACTCCAGCCCCGGCGATGGAAATAGCCCCGAAGATAGTGGCTAAAGAGATGTACCGGAGTGATACCAGTGAGTGGTTAACTCAGGCCTCAATCAGCGTTAAAACCGCCACCATTAGCCGCATAAAGGTAACCGCTGAACCCCGACCATACGTGCAAAAGTTCAGAACGGTAAAAAATGCAGCCTGGTTCTGCACTATACCTATCGGACAAAGTTCATGCGAGATGACGGTTAACTTCAACTACACCAGTGACAAAGGATTTGAGTATCTGCACCTTTACTCGGGAAAAGATGGTGACAGCATATTCGATGCGCTTGCTGGTAATTTTACGGTTATCTGGGATAACAACCCACCGGTGGTTAATGTCGCTCAGGTAAACAAGGCCTCCAAGACAATCACTATGACGGCCACCGATAATGATCGCGTCAACGCCTGGAACATCAGCTACTGGGATACCAAAGTTTTCGAAGCCACCCTTAAAAATGCCCGGGGGGAACCTTTCACGCTGAAGCCTGTGACCGTCAGTGAAAGCGATTATAAAACCAAAAACGCCACCTTCTCATACGCTGGTCTACCGGACGGGGATTATACGGTGGTTAGCGTCTCTGCCACGGATCTTGTTGGAAACACCGGAACCAAAACGCTTAATGCACCGCTGAAAATTGACTCAACGCTTCCGGTTATCGCGTTCAGTTTTAATGGCGCAGACGCAGAAGGAAAACTGGTTAAAGGGCTTGAGAACCTTCGCATAAGCGTTACTGATGCCTCTGGGGATGCTTCCCTGACATCGCTTCAGCTCGCTGGTGGACCTAACTCTGAAAAGGTCACCCTGGCATTCACGCCGTTATCCAAGGATGTCTTTATTCCGGAATACCCCAGAATCTTCCCCAACACTGACGAATCGGGACAGATGTATCATCTGGAGGCACTGGCTATTGACGAATCAGGTAACCGGACCACTAAAACGCTTAATTTTACCTACCAGCCTGCGAATCTGATTATGCTGGATAATCTCAAGACGCTGGCCACAGCCGTAGCACTGAAAGCAACGGACAACACGCCGCTGGCCATCATCCGAACCAGTGTGTTGCGGCGTCAGGACGGTTCTATCATTACCGGACAGTTAAACGGAACCCTGACTGTTCAGAAAAATGCCCAGTTCGGCGTTACGGTTGCCGGAGTTACGGTCCAGCCTGGTGAAACTAAATCGCTGTCACTGGATCTTGGTAATGGTGAAGAGCGCACGTATCCCGTTACTCCCGCTGTAAGTGGTCAATCTGGCACGGCCACATTTGCTATAGAATTCCCTCAAACATAAGCTCTTCAGAAGGGTGCGGTAGTATGCCGTACCCTGTTACGCCATCCTCAATGTAATATGTAGAGTTGAGCATGACTTAATTATTACTTTCTCATTAAGTGGCTCTTAAATTGCAAACGGGAAAGTAATATTCCCGAGACGGGAAGGACGCCTTCCTTTTGGTTTTAATCTATGATGCTAAACCGTTTAATCACTCCGGAACAATGCCCGCGTTTAAATGGCTGGCACCAGTACATGATTTATCCATGAATGCTTTTTGATGCACTTTTACTTCAGAATGCTCTTAATTTTTTAAACAAAATTATATTTGAATCCTTCGTGTATAAATTTGCAGACCCTCTCTCAATGTTTTTTTAAAATATTTACTCTCAGGTTATTAGCCAGTAGATTCATTCTGTCATGATTACTCCAGAACTAACCGGAGGAATCACATTATGACCAAATATTATGATCGCAGTGGAATTGAAATCTCCAGCGCAAAAATCCGCTGTGTTGATTCTGTAAAAGGTACTGCGGAATATACTTTTCGTATTCTTTGCGATAAATGCAATGGTCGGGGAGAGCGTAAGCATTTTTATAGAAGTCGCTGTATGGCTTGTAAAGCCACGGGTTACAGCCTCGAAACGACCCGCACTGCTTACACGCTGAATGCGCTGTACCGCATTAATGCTCAAGCTGCCCGCAAAGTGTCAGCATCCTTGCAAAACGAGCGTTTGAGGACTGAAAACGCCCACAACTCTGCGTTCAATGCATGGTGCAGATCTCATCAAAAAATGGTTGATGCAATCACCCAGCAATCCAGCAGTAATAATTTTCTGGAAAGCCTTAAGTCTTCTTTAACCCACCAGCGTCAGTTAAGTGATAAGCAGCTGGCAGTCGCCGCCCGCATTTTAGGGATTCATTAATTCAAAGCCCTTTTAATTTAATTTTAAGGTCAATTATTACGGAGGAACTATGATCCATTCATTTAAAGACAGACGGCTTGAAAAGTTCTTCCGTAATGGAAAAACAACGGCAGGTATTCCTTCTGAAATTATTAACGCGATTCTGTGTCGACTCGAAACGCTGGATAATGTCCAGAGTGAGCGGGAGTTATTATCCAACAGCTTGCGTTATGAACGCTTAAGAATGACGTCAAACCGTTATTCCTCCATTCGAGTAAACTCTAAGTATCGATTATTCTTTGAATGGAATGATGGCGCACATAATGTCCATTTGTCAGCACATGACTATAAATCGCTCATCCATTAAGGTTAAAAATGAAGCTATTTTCAATTTCATCCCGGGATACAAGCATGGACGCGATGTTTTATATCCAGGCCAGTACTAAACAATAGGCAAGTTACATATTTAGTACCCTTTCCCCGAAGCCTACTGCGAACTGCCAGCTTACAGATTTGCAGAATGAGACGGTCGTCCCTTCCATAAGCCCTATTTCGCTTTCACTTAACCCCTGGTCGATCAATTCCCAGTCCCGAACCCGGGAATTGAGTATGGCCACGCATGGTCTTAACCTGATCTGTGCAGTCACGGATGAGCATACCCGTCAGATAGTAGACTTTTGCGATAACCTTGGACAGCAGCTTAAGGATCCGGACGACAAAAGCGCCTGGGTTAAGCTCATTAATTCTGAATGCGCATTGCTTAATTCTCCGCGTTTATATCCCGTTCTGCTGGAGCCGGAGACACCGGCACAATTTGAAATCTTTGTGCCAGCTCCGGAAGATGGCGATCACGACACGGTTATAGCCAGCGTTGTTGAAGAATGTTTCGGAGATGAATGCCGGTACAGAGCAACGGACAAAGCTTTTGCAATGTCGGAAAAGCCAATCATCAGGCTGGAAGCACATTTCAATGACAAACGGGAAAAGGTTTTAGAACTGACCTTTTCCAGTTTCAACCTTTCACTTTCTGCGTCCGTGTATGAACACCAGCTACGTCAGATTTTATTACTTTGCGAAGATTTTGGCGTAAGGCTTCAGGGTAGAGCCGGGGCATCCTGCCACATCAATATGCGCAGCGCTTACCGTCGTCTTGCACATGTCGGCACCGGCTCTCGCCCAGGTGATGGGAGTGATGTGCGGGGCTATACCTCATCTAAAGAGCAAAAAGATGTTAAGGGGCTGCTCGATAAGTCAACCAGGGGAAGTGAGCTTGTACCGGCGAGGCACGGGCAGCAGTTTAACGGTGTCTTAGTGAATGCCACACCCGCACCGGCCACGACGGGTTTTATATACCTGTCGCATGATTTTCCGGAAGGCCAGTTTATGATGACAGCCGAGGTGTTGCATGTTGGAATAACACCGGGCGGGATCTACTACATTGAAACACTGGACGGATACCGGTTTATCGTTACAGCGTTTGAAAAGGGATTAATGAACGGTTTAAGGGAGTTTTTGGCTGTAAATGAGGACTACTTTAAGTATTACCGCTGGTCTTAGCGTCTGACCTGAAACCGGTAGGCCAGGGAAGGCAACCGGGAAAATGCAATTTAACCTGATCCTCTCCCTACCACTACCTTTACCCACGTATAATAGCCCGACCAAATTATAATGCCCGATCACCGCATTGGCTGAAACCACACATATTCTTCTTAGGCCTCGCCTGATGAACTTCGACCACAAGACAAAGGAACGTAACTAATAAATAAAATTTATGAGCTGCACAAAAGTTACTTTTCCATAATGGCGCTTCACTTACATTGTGGTTTCATAATCATTGTTGGTATTTAAAAAGGATGTGTTCAATCTTAAATAAAAGGCGGTGTTTTTTTTCTGAAAATTTGCTGGGAGGTTATTAGCTGGGGGTTGGGTAACAGTATAATAAGTACAGATGAAAAGGAGGTTTTATGAAAACGTTAGACGTGATTTCAACTCAACTCAACTTTAATAATCTGCTGAATCAGGCAGGATATAATCTTTCAGAAATTGTTGTTAAACGCTACAGCGCTGCACCCGCCTTTAACGAAGGGCACTGGTTGTTCATTGCAGAGCAGGATAATCGCTACATTGAAGTGGTCAGTCTTCTTTCAAAGGCATCAGAAAGCGGAGAGCAGCATGTCGATATCTTTATCAATATGTTCGAAGATCCGATTGATGACATTATCTCCCGAAACATTGAACCCAAAACATTTGCGACACTTTATAAATACATTGAACGTATACCTTTTACACCGGACGTAAAAAAAGAATTCTTGAGCAGTATTGAGACTATTAATTTTAGTTAACTAAAAATTACAGATTTTCTTTCACCAAGTTATTAGGTAATGATATCGACCTGGTATCATTACCGTATCATGAATATGGACGGGGACGGGTAAAATGCCTAATAATACTGAAGTCATTAGCTGCGACTTATTTTCAATTCTTTCCTCACTTAATTTTAGTGTTGAGGATATTACAGGGCTAACTCCGGCCAAATTCAGAAAGGGGGCTTTCTTGCATGCAAAAATATCTGCAAGCCAGGCCACGCGAGCAGCTGATATTTCCCTTCAATTACTCACGGATCGTGTTTCAGGTGAAATGAACTACGTAATAGTAATTGGCAGGCACGAAGGGCTCCTGCAAAGCGAAGCAATTGACCCAAACGCTGATAAGCAGTACCGGGAAAACCGTCATTCTCGCCATTTTATCCCAGTAACCGATGCCAATACCAAAGCCCTGAAAAAAACCTGCAAGGTAATGAAAACATATATCAAAGAGCAGGCATTTAAGCCTAACACCTGGGGGCACAATTTCATTAAGGGTTGATTTATTCTTGCCCCGGTGAACCGGGGCAACGCTAAATTAACCTCAACCTGAGCTGGAGGCACAAATGTCTGAAAAACACTTTATCGTAAAGATCCAGAACCGTAACGGCGACCATGAGAAAAGCTATGTTCGTATACTCGTCAGCGATTGTGAGAAAAATGCTTGCCAGACGGCACTGATTTCCGAGTGTGCTGGCGAGGTTGAACAGCTGAGTTTTGAAGACGGTGGGGTTTATGACTACAACGGCGAAAATCACTACAGTGTCAGGAGCTGCGTGGAGGTTGCCCCTGAAGATGTTGCAACTTTGCAACGCTACCTTTAACACCTGCGGCATTAAAAAAAATATCGGGTGTCTGTTACAGGATGCCGCTGTTTTAAACGATGCCTCAAAGATCGCTATCGCTCCTGATGCCTTCATTAAGAGCGGGTTTGTGGTAGGTTCAGCGTAACAAAACTACTGGAATTTTGGTTGCCTCGATGAAGAGCTGCTTTTCTGATTTACCCGTTAAAGACGGCAAGTCCGGAACTTGGAAACTGGACACTTTCGAAATTACCACAGATAAGGCGCTGACCCTCGCCCTTCGTGCCGAGTGTACTGGTAATACAGATGAGTTTATCCCGCCCGGTAGATATCGCCGCTTGTCCAACGGCTGGGATGTGGTGATGTCCAATACCCCGATGGAGATCCGAACCTGCCAGGATTTTATAGAGCGAGCCACCGGGCGGGTGCTCATTAATGGTCTTGGTCTTGGTATGGTGCTCCACGCCATTCTTCAGAAAGACGATGTAACCCATGTCACGGTAATCGAAAAAGAACAGGATGTTATTAACCTCGTTGCAGCCTCGTTTGCAACCGATCTTCGCGTTGAAATTATTAATGCTGATGCAATGGAGTATTGTCCACCAGCTGGCGTTACGTACAACGCTTGCTGGCATGACATATGGACAGACTTCGCAACAGCTAATCTCGCACAGATGGATAAGCTGGAAAGTAAGTACCGGGACATCTGTGACTGGCAGGGATCGTGGGGCAGGGAGGAGTGTGAGCAAAAGCTCATTGAGTTCCAGAATCTTGAGGCTGATTAATCCAACTTGCGAAGGTGTCTCCGCTAAAGGAGCCCGGCTCGCTCTGTGCAAGCCCAGCTGTGCTGCATGATTTGGCAAAGTCTTCAACAAACCAGATCGGTCTGATTTAGTAATCTCACTTCCAACCATCAGGCCGATATAATAACTGTATCCCCATTAGGATGGCTGATGAGTACGATTAATACGGACTTAATTGCGCATATCTACGCTGCCTCCGAATCGCCGTTGACCAACGACGAGCTTTATCGCGAAGTGCAGCGTAAAACTGGCATGTCGGATGCCGAATTGCACGAACTGAAAGAATTTGGGTCAGATAAAACCAGAACCAGCGGCGTCAAACATAAGGTTCGCTGGTTTCAGCAGACTCTCCGTCAGGCCGGGGTCATCGAACGCGTTCCAGAAAAACGGGGCGTCTGGAGATACGCCTCTAAGACGAAAACAAACCTGCATGAGTCATGGGAAAAGCTCTGTGTTGTCGGTTTCTCAACTTCTCTTGGGGCATCGGTTTTTGGAAACGCCTATGCCTTCTTCAGCAATATCACCGAGCAAATTCATCTTTGCCTGACCTCGCCACCTTACCTCCTTCGAAATTCAAGAGACTACGGGCACGGAGGGGGGCGTGGCGAGCAGGCTTATATTGACTGGCTTCTGCGTATCCTCGAACCGATCGTGAAACAGCTTGTACCGGGCGCAAGTGTGGCATTGAATATCACTCAAGATAGCTTTAATAGGGGTAGGCCTTCACGTTCTCTGTATCTGGAGCGTCTGACACTGGCATTATGTGACAAGCTGGGGCTTGAGCTCATGGACAGGCTTCAGTGGGTGAATCGCAGTAAGCCCCCATCGCCAACGCACTGGGCATGTAAGCAACGGGTGCAGCTCTGCTCATCGTATGAGCCTGTGCTGTGGTTTACCAATGATGCGAGTAAGGTTCGTTCAAACAACTTACGTGTACTACAACCGCATTCAGACCAGCATCTAAAATTGCAGGCAGCAGGCGGTGAAAATCGCACGACCTTTTATGGTGATGGGGCGTACCAGCTTAAAAGCGGTTCCTTTGGAAATAAAACAGAAGGAACGATCCCCAAGAATACTTTGTTTTACGGCAATAGCTGCGCTGATACGAGATTTTGCCATTCCATTGCCCGCGAGCTCGGTTTTCCGCTGCACGGTGCAACGTCTCCTACCAGGCTTGCAGCGTTTCTGATTGAGTTTTTGACAGAGCCGGGAGATCTTGTTGTAGATCCCTTCGCTGGCTTGCATAAAGTCCCCATCGCAGCCGAGCGACTTGGCAGACGTTGGCTGGCGACGGACAAAATCATGGAGTGGCTGGCGATTTCCCGAAACCTTTTTACGGCCGCACCGGGATATAAGAGTAACCCCATGCTGGATGAGCTCGCCGAACTGTATCGGACTTAATGCAAGTTAACGGTTTTGATAAAGTGGTTTGAAGCGACAAACGGTTTATTCATTTAGCAGTGGTTCCACCAGAGAATGGCAATATTAACGGCTTAGCATATACCGCTGAGATAATCAGGTAGTCATTCATTTCCGGTTGTCTGTATTAACGAGTGTATTCATTATTCACTTGTTTCTACGATATAGACCCAACAAAAACAAATTGATGGTTGTGATACAGATGTTGTTGGATTAACTAATTTGGTAATTTAGACGGTTTCTAAATTAAAGGTGGACAGATATGAAGTCAGATTCAGAAATGGCTTCTCCTATCGAGTTGCACATTGGCGATCATGTCCAGCGGCATGGTGCTTTATCTGAGGTCATGCATATTGTTGAATCCAAATGCGATATTCCCGGCGGCATCCGGGTAGCAGCATGCATTTGACGGGTTATCGGTAACGTTCCGGGCAATATTCCTCGTGGTTGGCTGGAAACACCGAAGCGTATGGCTGAGCGAGGCGTTAAGTGGGCGACGAGTCTGCCCGGAGGGCTTTACTTTAACATGCAGGGGAACGCACATGCGAAAGTAAGCCGGGTTATTCGTAATGTGACTAACTGAAACTTTTTTCTGAATTGCGGTGTAAAAGTTACTTTTCACCGCGTCGTTTTCCATCACTACTAATTCAGAGTTTTTCTGAAATAAGCAGAGTTAAAGCTAACGATTTATTCAGGCCATTTTATTCTAATCATTATCCTACACTTCAAAAATATGCAATATTTTTTCTTCTGACCTATTAGCCAGAATTCTCGATTCGGTATCATTTACTTACGGTAATTCTTTTAAAAACGAGGTAAATGGCATGCATTCTCAGGATCCTATCACGAAATTAACCCAGACGTTGCAACGCGACGATGGTTCTCAGGTTCGTATTGTAGCGCAGCGGGGATATGGAAGCGGGCTTACAGCCTCGCTTGATGTGTACGTTCTCCGTCGTGATTCCTCTGAAAGCAACTGGTCACTGTGCGGAAAAGATCCTCACCCCGAGTGGAGAAAGATGTCAGTAGATGAGTATCAGAAATTTGGACGCTCAGAAATGCTGCGCTATGCCACACCAGGTGAAATTCTCAGGGTGGCATCCGCTATTGGCCAGCCAATGAGCTTCCTCGATGGCAACCCTGCGTTTTAGCCTGAACCCTGGCGACGCCTTTTAAACCGGCGTCATTCTTTTTACGAGCAACAGACGGAGAAAAAATGAATCTGAACGAACGAAGCACGAGCGCAGCGACGCCAGATTTGAGCCGACTTTATCTCATTTCCGGGCGCATTATGTTTGATGATGATGATCAGGCCTACCCGGTCGAAGCCGATTCCCCTGGTGATGCAGAGGAGGCTTTTCGGCATCATATTGCCGACAGTGCCGACGACTTAGAAAAGGTGATTATAGTTTCCTCTACAAGTTTCGCTTCAGCTCACAGCAGTCGCGTAATTTGTCGGCCTGCCGTGAAGTAATTTCAGCTTCCAATGATATTTCCCTCTTTATAAAAGCCGCCGTCTGGCGGTTTTTATTTGCAAAAATGAATATTAATCCTGAACAATATTAATTTAAGATGAGGTGGTGTTCATATTCTTCTTAATATTTTTTCTAAAAAAACGACTTCAGGTTATTAGTTGGTAGTAGTGTGTTTGTTATGATCTTCTCATCAAATACATTAATTAAATAATCAAGGAGTCAACTGTGGCAGATAATTATACTCTGGCGTCGTTTATTATTCCCTGCACTCAGGAGCAGGCTAAAATGGCACAAGAAGCAATCACATTCGTTACCGAAGCAGAAATTGCAGAAGGTGAGCGTTTGATTGATAAGCCACTGGCAGATTGTTCTCTGACTGAGAAGCTGATTCTCAGTATTATTGAGAACCACCCTGAGTATGACCCTTCAGAGCCGAGCTTTGGGCAACCATCCTGCCCAGACTGTAATTATGAACTGTCGTTCGCAACAGAAGTTAACAGCAGTGGGCTGTCAGTTTTTCATGGAGAGACTATTGATCTTGACCATGCAATTTGCCTCACAACTGCCGTGCTGTCGGTATTCGACCTCCCGGAAATGGTAACAATTACTGCTGCATTTACATGCAGTAAAAGCCGGACAGATGAATTTGGGGGTATGACTATTCTGGTCACAAAGGATACCCACTATTACCAGGATGGCTGTCAGTTTTCTCGTCTCATGAATGAGGCTCACAAAGCCGGTATCCAGTATGCTCTGTGTAAAGTGACGCATTACCACGGTGAGAGCAGCTATGTGGCAAGCTATGTCCTGAGCTGCGACGTAGCGGATTCAGCCCAGGAGGTCGTTAACAGACGACTGAAGGCATGTGCCGGAAAAGAGCCAGAAGACGGAATCTATATTCTGAGTGAAGAAGACAACACCAGTCTTTCGGTCGAACTCGTTACAGAACTGTCTCCGCTCGATTACGACAAGCTGAGCAAGCTTCTTCCTTCCCTTGACACCCTTTGCGGCGCATAAGCCTGCCTGATAACCGTAGCCACCGGTTCCCCCGGTGGCCTGGAGCCTGCCATGACCAATAAATTCATAGTATCTACCGTTGTTTGCATCAATGACTTTGCAAGTGATGTTCCGCAAAGTGTTTCCTTACGGATAGATACAATGCTTGAACAGCGTATCCGCAAATTGGCGACATACGTGAAAAAAAACGATCTTCAGTTAACTGAGTTTTACTTCTATGACGCTAACTGGTCATTTTGTGGTGAAGATGAAATTCAAGAAATAACAGACCAGGATGAATATAAGCATAGCGATAGCACAAGGCAGGAAGCGATGCTGCGGGAAGTAATGCCATCAGCACGTACGGAATGCCCGGTTATTAGGGTGATGAAAGATTCATTTCAGCTTTCTGCTCTACCACGCCATTGTGGTGATGACATGACTCTTAACACTCCTTCAATTCCGCTGTCTGAGTTGAAAACAAATGTCACGGCTTTTATTACACCACCAACCTATATCTAATAGCTGTGCTGGGAGATTAAATTACAATGGGTTTTTATTTTAAATCTATTTAAGAATTAAATTTGCGTGATTTTGATTTAATATAATTTCGCTAAATGGTTGCGCTGTAGTTATTTTAAAGTTCTAATAAAAATATCAGTGATGCAGCATATGCCGTGGTTCAGGAAAATATATGTTTATTGAAAAAAGTGACTCATTCCTTGAATTACCCTCAGAAGTTATTTTTCCTGAGGCGGCTAATGCTGCCATTTTGAAACATGATAAATGGGCTGATGTTTGGGAGACCCTGACAACCGATGCCGATCTGAACTATACCGATGAAAAGGAGACTGTGAGTCTTTCTTCTCTGGTCACGTCAGCCACATCTGCTATTTATCAGGCTATTACGGACGGATGGACGATGTGCGTGGGATACAGTGGCGGTAAAGACTCCCATTCTCTTCTTCACCTATTTCTGATGGCATTGATCAGGGCAGTACGTAACGGCACAAATATCAGCGAACATCATTTCATTCAGATGTCCGATACGCTGATCGAAAACCCTGAGATGCACTATCAGGCTTCACAGGTTCTCAACCAGCTTAGAATGTTCATTGCTGAACACCAGCTACCGGTCACAGTCCTTGTCGCCCAACCGTCTCTTACGCAGAGCTGGGTAGGCCGCATTCTGACTGGACGTGGACTTCCGACCTGGACTAATTCTTCAACCCGTCAGTGCTCAACCGACTACAAAATCGCCCCCCTGCGCAAGGCCAAAGCTCGTTATCTAAAAAACGCCCCGGCATCCGTACGAAGCAGGGTATGCCTGATGCTGGGCTCCAGGGATGATGAAAGTGCCCGAAGGGCCGGAAATATCCTCAAAATGGGAGGGCAGGCGAGGAAAGTAACCCTGACTGAGCACGGTGGTGAACTCTATCCAGTAAAGGAGTGGCGCACTCAGGACATCTGGTCTTTTCTAATGGCCTGTGGTTCCGAATCCCGCTTCCCTTTACCAAGCTTTATGCCGGATAACTTCAGCCTGGCAACGCTTTATAAAGACGCCACCGGAGAGTGTATCTGGTCGCCGGAGAAACCCACGCGAACCTCAGCTTGTGGGGCTAGATATGGGTGCTCGCTTTGCACAGCCGTAGGGGTTGACCATTCAATGGAAACGCTCCTTCGCACTGACCCTGAGAAATATGGTTATCAGGCAGGCCTAAGTCGTCTTCAGCGATTTCTTTCTAAGATCCAGTACGACTGGAGCCTGCGGGATTATATCGGTCGTAAAGTGTTCGAAGGCGGGTATGTGCGTCTTCAACCCAATATCTTTTCTTCGTCCCTGACTGAACGTCTTTTTCATGTCTGTTGCAGCCTTGATTATGTTGAAGCCAGACGTGCGGCAAAGCATCGCAGAAAGCTACTTTCCGGCGAGGTGGACGATACGGCTTATAACCGTCGTATGGCTGAGCCACAATTTCGGCTTGTACATGAAGCAAACGTGATCCACGTTGATTTCCTCTGGTCGTTGCACTGTTTCAACCCTCGCCCGTTTCGGGCAATTGAGATCTATCGCAGAGTCTGGGAAGAGGCCGATCTGGACCTTCTTGAGGATGAGCCTGACATGCTGCCTGTGGCCCGTACACCAATGCCAGCTCCACTCTGGATGAAACTGCCCGGAGGCCGGTTCGGTACAGCTTATGATGGACTGACTGATACGTTGCCGCTGATGACCTATTTTGACGGGCAGGCTGACCCCAGGGCTTCACGTAGCCTAAAGACCGGAGAGAGCAGTTCTGTCGTCGTGGCATTCGAGGAAGAGGATGAGCTGACTGTTGAAGAAGATACGGCGTCCTGGATTATCTGGCATGAATACGACGGGTTACGCCAGAGCATCGCTGACGGTGAGTTTACTCCAACGACTGCTGCTCAGTATCTTCTTCGTTATGGCGCGGTCCGAATTTCAAAAGGGAAGGGCGCTGTCTATCATCGTCTCGCACAACGGGGACAAACCTTTTCCCGCCTGGGGATAGGCGAAAGAGTGTCGCTTCCAGAGCTGGTTGCCAGTCGGCGTTTTAAAATACTCAGCGATACTGCATACCGTCAGGTTGTAGCCCGGAAATTGCGTGGACAGATAAAAAAGTTCAGATTCTGGGCATGCGTAGCTGCCTGTGTACAGTTGCACGTACACAACAAGACGGCACTCGGAGAAAGAATCTTAACGTTACTCGAAGGTGAGAGGGAACAGCAACAAGGTGCGATCCAGGCGAAGCTGAAGGCGGGAATGATGGATGCAGTTCTAACTCTGTGTAACCAGCGACTCCGGGTGAAAGAAAATACTAACCAGCCAGAGGAGTTCCGCTATTACCGTGCCGTAAGAGCTCGTTTCATGCGCCATTTATCTGAATGCCTTAAGCCAGAAAATGGCGGCGTTATCCGTGACGTTATCTGGGAACTGAGGGTGCTGAGCAGTGCTCACGGTACGACCAAAACAGGTTTTTACTATGTCGATAGCAATCGCCCGACAGCGAAAGGACTGTTAAACCGCCTTCTGATGAGGATGGTCAGGCAGGTCGTATAAGCGTCTGAAACGCGAAACACACGAAAATGAAGGGGTTATACAAAAAAAACTTAGCTTTGATCGTGATGTAATGTGGACATCATGTCCAAGCGTTGCTGCATCCAGAAAAGTAACTTTAATCCTGTTGATACAGCCTTTGCATTACCTGTTTACGCATAGCCTGGAAACGTTCTAATTAAACCAGACAAATATAAATTTAAATTAATTCACTCACCCCCGGAATCGGGGAACTAAACAAAAGGATCATCAATGCAAAATCAAAATACCCCCGCTCAGGAAAAACACACCGTATACCTTTTTAATGCTGAACATGCTGACAAGACAGCCGCCAAGCAAGCCGGGAAACTCTTCACGCTGGACATTGAACACCCAATGACCCTCAACGATCTCTCGCTGCTGTGTGAGTCGGTCGCGGACGCTGTGGGAGCACCTGGCGGTATTAAATATGAAATCACAACAGAGCCTAATGGGGTTCAGGAGGAATACTGAATCAGTGTGGTGTGAGTCCATTTTAATTTGAGGTTTCATGAGTTCTATCGAGAGGCTGAAGTATGACTTTGAAAATGGGAAGTCCCCGGACTTCCAAGCCTGAGGGGCCATTTGTATTAATCACTTTTGAGGGGGACGAATTTCTTTTTGATGACAGACATAATGTCGTCAAGATAAATGGCAGGCCTAAAAAAATGGATGTAAAGCGAAATTATTTTGAGTCCGATCTGGGAGAAGGGAAAGCGAAATACTGGACTTTAAATATCGAAGAGGCTCATCGGTTCAATTCGATTGATGAAGCGACAGAACAACTTTGTAAACTGAATCGCCCTCATCTGATCAAAATTCGCAAAGTTGAGGGGGTATCTGAATGACCAAAGAGATGTTTTTACGCATTTTAAATGAGGCACAGGCTCGTGTGGATAACGATTCGCTTCCGCTTGATGTTCGTATCCGGTCACGCACCACGGTAAATGATTGCGTCATCCGGGCAGATAAAGAGGGGTGGCCTATTGAGTATAAACAGAAGGTCTGGGTAGAGGCAGTCAGTGGCTGTTAACTTCAGCGGTTACTTAAGCCAGCTCCTGTGCCCGTGAGATTAGTAAAGGCGGAAAATGATATGGTCAAGGTGATAAATATCAACGGGAATTTAGTTGAGTTACCTGAGCCCTCAGCAAAGTTATCCAAAGCGGAATCACCTGATGGTAGGTTCTCAAAACCTAAAAATAAGATCTCTAAAATACAGCGAGCTGAGCTGCGAATGAAATTTGGGGGGCGTTGTGCCTATTGTGGTTGCAAGCTTCCTGAAAAAGGGTGGCATGCCGATCATGTTGAGCCTGTTCGACGCGACTTTGAACTGGTGAGAGCCCCGGTCGGCAGCGGCGTAACTCATGTTGCCCGAAGTACGGGTAAGGTTATGCACCCTGAACTGCATGCAATAGAAAACTTATTTCCATCATGCGCTCCCTGCAACCTTTTTAAAGGAGCTTTTAGTGTTGAAGGAATGAGAAATGAAATTACCAAACAGGTTGAACGGGCTCGCGCATATAGCGTGAATTTCCGTACCGCAGAACGTTTTGGTTTGCTTCATATTGTAGTAAAACCGGTCGTCTTCTGGTTTGAGCAGTATAACGAACAGAAACAAAACGAATAATTTCTCAGAGACATAAAACAAGTCAATCAACAGTGGTTAACCAATTAAAAAAGTCTATTAACTATTTTGATGCTGCTGAGGATCTGCCAGTTATATCCATAAAAGGAGAAAATGATGTATCTGCATCTTGTGCCACGTATTCTTCACCATATGAAAAACAAGTGTACTCTCATGTCCGTGTCTGTCCCTGAATTGTCACTTGAGCTTAAAGCTGATTCGCTGGTGGCAATGAAACCCTATCCCAACAAGACCTACCACGTTGGCATGCTGAAGGGGCGACGAGCATTAAATGGCTTTCTGGTAAAGAGCCCACGAACTTTAGCTGAGTTCACAATGATAACGCTCTGGGAAATAGACGGCTTTGGGGAAATTAGTCATACCGTAAAAACGCTCGTTCAGGACAACGACTATGACCTGGTCTCCCACGATGTCCTTTTGGCACATGCATACCATCAGACGGAGGAGGGATTGGGGTACCGTGTTCATCCATCCTATGACAGTTTAGCCCCTGTCGATTTTGAGCCAACAATGCAATCCCGGTACATAAAGGAATCCGACCTTTCTCACGACGTATGGGAAACCTATTCATGGGGGGAATTTCTGCGTTCGCGTGAAGAGACATTTCTGGCGATGACCATTTCTTCTTCTCGTTTAAACCACCCTGCATTTATCAGAGGAAACCGGCTTCCTCAAACTGACCAGGCCATCATTATTAGTTCCTAACTCTGCCTGGAATAAAAGTCAGACGACGGGTCAGATTTCTAGCATCTAATTAAATGAATGCCCGGTAAGCCGGGCTTTGTCTATTCAGCAATCAGCTTCTAAAATATAGTTGCTAACCGAAATTCACTCCTCCAGCTTGTTAGCTAAAGTGCTTACTTATGTATAATAATTTACGTCTGGTTATAAATTTTTTTGAATCATTTAACACAACGTCTTAAGGATACATAATGTATAAGTTCACTCCCGTCCAAATTATTGCTGATTATATACTGAGGTTTCTTAAAAATAATGCGGATGCCAAGCTTTACGAGGCAATGCAGCGGCTTGAAACAAAAATCGGTCAGTTTATCGCTGATGGGGTTGATGAACATCAACTACGCTCTTCATTAAGCAAAGCCAGTCGATCTCGTTCCAGGGCGACTCTTATACAGGAGTGTGAGAAACTTATTTCGTAAAAAGAGCATCATCCGGGAAAGTTACTTTAACGATAAATGGCTCCCTTCTTATCGGTTTAAGTTGACGGCCATCCCTACTAAAGCCATCATAAAGCTTGATTAGCATTCGAGTGTAGCACAACTGATTTTCATAGAGTCTTTATCCATTCTCCAGTTCTCTAACTGTATAGGTTCTATTCATGCCCAATAGCTTCGATAAGCCGCAGACGCGCCCAGCACATAACTCTGATGCCGAACCCTTTTTTCCCAAAAACCTTGGTTCGTTTATAGAGCAGGTGTCCGGAAGAGATCTGGCAATGCTCACAGAATCCGAAAAAGAACAGCTTGCGCACCTAATCAAAATTGGACGGAGATATGGAGTTTCTGTAGCTATCGTTCCCGATACAGACTCTGCTGAGCTTCATGAATTACTGTCTAATGCCGGTTCCATTGAAAGGCAGTTTTCCATCTATGAACGCATCCAGACGAAGATTGCGTTCACACGGTGTCAGGAAGCATAAACAAAGTGAGAAATACAACTACGTGGTATGACGTTGTACATGTTGAAATCATTACAGGCGAGCGAGACGGCAGGATATGGGTGCTGAAGCTCTCCTGTGGCCATACAGTATTTCGTCGAATACCTCCTCTTCGTCTTCATAGCCTCACCGCTTTTTCTCTGCGGGAGCCCCCAGAAAAATGTCGGTGCTCCCTTTGTAATTCGAATCCAAAATAAAACCTTTTTAAGGCCCCAAACTGAATATCACTGGATAAATCAACCTCTACAGCGTTCAATCATAAACGCTAAATTTATATTTCATTCATTCTATTTTAAAAGCGATATAAAAGACGGAATCCGATTTAGTCTGTTTGATGCTTAAATCATCTTTAGTGCCCTTTATCTTTTACACAGCGACTTTAACATTAACCTGAGCAGAAAAGTTGTTTTCAAACAAAGTGCGAAAACTTTCTGCTCAGGTTATTAGCCGGGTAAGCCACTTTGTTATATTTGTTTCACATTAACAGAGGAGGCGATATGCAAATTGAAAAGGTGATGTCATTACTTGAAGTGCTTTCAAGCTGGCTTGAAGATAACATCAATATGGATTCTGAAATTATCTTTGATAATGACGAAGATAATACCAACTCAGAAATTCTGTATCCTGCTGTAGAAAAGGCTAATGCCGTTTTGCGCAAAATGGCATCTTTATCTTCAGATTCTGTTCATGCAATTCGACAGCGCTTGCAGCTTGCCGTAGAAGGCAAAGCTGAATTGTCCCTCAAGGATGTGGGAGAGCTTCTGCTGGCAACAAAGTATCTGATGTTGTCCACTGAAGAGGGAGAGTAAGCCTGTGACCACTCTCGTATTTGAAATGGCGGATATTAATAAACTGATCGAAGAAATTCGCACCGCAAAAACGTTTTCGGTCACCGCAGATCAGATCTATGACCCGGCATGCTATCCGGGGGGAGCCCTCCTTAACGCTGAGGGACAGACTGAAGAAGAGGCGCGTAAAGCTGGTAGGGTTTTCTTTCCCTCATCCTCAAAAATTGCCAGCACACATCTGGTGCCAAAAGTGCTTCTCGCGCACAGTCATGGTGTATACCTGATCACTAATGCTGAGCTTGAGGGCTCTCCCGCATCCCGCGATACTGTGGCTTACGCCCAGGGGATGAATCCAAAACTGGATGAGGACTGGGATTACGCTTGTGATGCCGCTTTGGGTGGGTCTGATTGTAGCTATACCATTCCCGTTGAGTGGCTGGAGTTAGCGGTAGAGCAGGGTTTTCAGGAGTTTCGACTTCGAATGAGTGAAACCAAGATCAAACTTGTCACTAAATAGTATGTCCTTGCTGTTGCCAGTCAAACATTGTCCGCCAGTCGAGCTGCTGGCGGATTGTTTTATATAAGGAGGGGAAGGTATGTCAGGTTTAAGCAGTTCCGCCCAGAAGCTTACAATGGCACAGATTTACGTGTTACGACGGATGGCATCCGGCACGGTCTATGATATCTCTGGCAATTTCAGACGGGCCAGAGAACGGCGTACGTTTATGGGGAATCCTGATGATGTGACGTGCAGGAGCTCTCCGGTCCTGTTCCGGCTCGGCCTCGTGGAGTTATGCCAGCCAGCAAGCCATCTGGAGCCAGGTTTATACTATCGGCTCAAGTTGAGCTCCTCAGGGCATGAGGCTCTCAAGGCGAACGCACACCTCTAACATTTGAGATAGTTCGTTCGCAGCCAGGAAAGTAACTTTCACCTCAAGTGTGACCCTTACTACCTCATTTATGAGTAAACCCCCCCTCTGATATGTCGAAAATGCTCATTTATACGAAAATAGTTTCTCTTCAGGTGTGATGTAATTACTGAGAATTCTCCCTGAATGGAAGGCAACCGATGAAAATGTTTTTTACCCCTTATGTTCGTATCGTTTTCTATTTTTGCGCATTGATTTTTATTGTTTACAGTTTCAGTGATTTTTTCCAGGGCGTCCCTGACAGCACCTTCTTCAGTGCGGTCATCATGCTACTTGTTATCGGAACCATTGTTGCCCGGCATCTGGATCGCAAAAAATCTCTCAAAAATACTTCACAGATTTAAGTTTCAACTCAGGCCACTCTCGGGTGGCTTTTATAATTTAATAAGGACCGGTTCATGCATAACCACGAAATTCAGACCATTGCTATATTTAGTGCCCAGTATAAAAACATCGAAGATGCTGAAAATGCAGGTGCTTTATATTCTGTAGATATTGAATATCCGATGACACTAAATGATTTATCGCGGCTTTGCGACTCTATTGCCGAAGCAGTAGGTGTGCCTGGCGGCGTCAAATACCAGTTCGTGTCCCAGCCGGAAGCGCATGAAACCAGCTTCTGATAACCAGTAACCAAACTGCCTAAAAGCAGGTGCAAAGCCATGAAACAAACAAAGTCTTCTATGTCACGTATTGTGCAGCTGTACGACGGGAGCCGATACGGAAACTGCGAGCAGGCTGATAACGAAGGAGAGCTTTTTACGGTGGTGTTGAATAAGCCTTCGCAGATCGATGACATCCGTAAAATCGTAGACACAACCGCCGAAGTACTTGGCAAAGCTTTGCCAGTACTCCTCTTATAAAGCTTACATCCGTGAAGGATAATTACGGTCTTACTACTTTCAGTTTTTCATTCCAGTGCCGTCCATTTTAATTTATCGATTTTAAGCGGTCGGCGCTATTTCATCGTTTCTTTTCCGACTGTAATTCCTTATATATAGGAATATTTCAAAGAATTTTTCTCAGGTTATTTGTGGCGGGATGCCAGTTGTTATAATGATTCCACATAATCTGGAGAGTTAATCATGATCACATCTCTAATGAATTTCCGCGATTTAACCGGAGAGGCAGTCATCCAGGCGCGGCAATGCGTTATTAATGCGGAGATCGAAGCGGCCCGGGAAAAGGTAATTCATGCTCGTTCGTTATTCGAAGCGGGTATACATAATGTTGTAAACGGTAGTTCTGGCATTAAGGCTGCGGCAGCACATTTTCTGGTGATAAAACGTTTACAGACTGACACTCGGTATCTGGATGCGGTTATCACTGATAACCTTTGCATGTTTTCTCCTGAGGGTTATCTGTATCTGTTTATGCAACAGCGTTATATGCGATAAAACAATGTGTTAGGGAAGTATCTTGCCATTAAAAATATTAAAAAGGTGACTTGATGAAACCATTTGGACTTGCCGGAAAACCCCGGCCCGAACCTTGCGGCTGCTGCTGGTATACCCGTGAGGACTGCCCTTACGTCAGCGCAAAATAGATCTATCGCCGCAGGCAGCGCAAGGCAGAACGCCAGCGTCAGCGCAGCACCATTGTGATGGCCGTTTCTGAATTTCGCTGACTTCTTCTGGAAATATCATTTTTTCTCCAGAAGAATTTTAAAATAAAGGGAAATCTCTTCACGGGTATCTGATGTTTATTGTTTATGGTAAATTGCGCCACATTAATTTTTGTGGCGCAGTTCGTGTTGGCTTAAGGATATAATATGAAAATCAGCCAGCTGGAATCCGGGATGCAGGTTTGGTCTGTAACCCGTACCAAAATGGGAAATACCACCATTACAACGGTCATTGTCCACCCCGTTGTCATTATAGAAATTCATGATAATCATGTGATTGCTCGCTGGAACGGCAATGCACCACGTCGTTTTGGAGAAACGGCTATCAGGGGCTGGAAGAAGGAGAAGCCCCTGCTTGTCCGTGAACCTTTCGGAAATGCTCGCCTGGCCACCCGGGCTGAAAAAGCCGCTATGCAGGAAAAAGAGTAATACCCCTTTTAGCATCCACAATTTCAACGTCCATCTGCCTTTAACCTTGCCTGTTAATAACGGAATCCTTTCTGACTGGCCGGATCCCACGCATAACCTGAACTGTTGGCTAACCGTCTTACAGCCAAATTCCCTCCTTTATCTGGCAGGAGTGCGTCCGTGAGCTCTGTATGATCTACGTGTTTGTTCAGTAGAGCACATAACAGGAGTGGGGTATGACTGAATTAAATAAAAGCCCGTCCGGTTTTTCCGGAGCTGATGTCAGTAAAGAACAGGCTGCCATAAGGGCACTTGTAGAAAGAGTAGTGACCAACTATCGCAGCCGGACAGCACCTGATCGGGTTCAAAAGGCTTCGGTAGCGTTTAATGGGGGATTAATCCTGACCCTGATGCTGGCCTTGTCGCTATTGGGCTACCTTGTGGCGGAATTGTTCAGGGGGTATGTTGCGGATAGTTCACCCTATGTGCCTGGTCTAAGTTATTCGCAATTTTCGATGCTGATGATCGTTGAGCTGTGTCTATGCTTTCTCGCATGGTTTTTGGTTGTCACAGGGGACTATCCCCGGCCGTGGATATTTCAGGTAGTCCCGATGGAGCAGTACTGGTTCTTTGACGAAGTGGATGACGACGATCTTGCCCGGCTTTCCTGTAACCCTTACATCAAGCGCTGGCTACTTGATGAAATGTCCGGTATTCATCGACTGACCTACACGAGGCTGCATGATCGACTGGAGCGCATCTGTAATATTCCATCCCATCTCGAATACAGCCGTATTCAGGCACATAAGCTTTCCCTAATCAACGGAACCAGTGCCTCCTGATCCTACCATTGCATCCGGAAATTAAACGGGCAGGAACTGCACTGTATGTTCCGACCAAGCAGCTGCCCGTTACCCTTTTCTTTAGTGTAAAAAGACTGTCTCCGACAACCGGAAGTGACTCATGTCAAATAAATTATAAATCAATGATTTATGCAGGCAGGGTGTTTGGCTGATCAGGGCAGAGTGATATAATGACGCTGGTGCTGGAGGCTTTTGCCCCAGCCAGCGGTAACACTGTTTGACTGTGGTAAAAGCAGAAAGCCCCGAGTAATTTTTCAATTAACCTGTACTGCACCCATTTTGTTGGACGATGAAATGGAATAGCCCCTGATATGTCAAAGCCAAAATACCCTTTTGAAAAGCGCCTTGAAGTCGTGAATCACTACTTCACTACTG